>NZ_JAUBQW010000098.1:0-24868 GCF_036701485.1 Microcoleus sp. Pol11C3
GCCTTATCTTTAGTTGAGTTTGAATATATCGGTCGCTCCTATTCATAGTTTGCGATCGATTATTCAGCAAGCCCTATCTACAAACCATCGTCCTTAATCCCGTTCCAACCACGCCCGCATTTTACCCGGATTCAGCAAACCGTAAGGATCGACCAACTCTTTAAACTGCAACTGTTCCACATTAATACTTTTCATCCCTCCATCTTCCAATATATAAGTGTGAGGATTAGCAATGAATGCGCCTTGCTCTTCATGATAGCGAATAATTTCATTGAGCCGTGATTCCGTAGTGTAGCGAACTATTTGCAAAGCCGCGGCGATCGCCCTGCCATTCATCCGCAAAAACTCCAAGTGCATCATCACCTCATCCCCATAATAATTGTACAGTTCCTCAATCAATTTCAAACCTCGATCTGCGGGAAAAATCGTCTGCAAATAAGTCAGAGACTGGTCAGCGCTGCGAGCGTGTAGAGTTGTATGATTCCAAGTAAATTCAGCAATTGCTGCACCCTTGCTCGCTGCTTGCGCGTTTTTTTGATAGCAAATTGTGCCGCCATATTCGCGCACCAAATCTTGCAGCGGTTCCAGACAAGATTCAGCTACCATTAACAAAGCGCAGTGCTTACCTTCAGGAATCGCCTCGCGGAAAGCAGCAAAATAAGCAGGAATCGGCCAAGCACAAACACAAATTAGTTTTTTGATAATCCCGTCAGCATCGCCCAAAGCTTGACCGAAGTTTGCCGATGTCATAAAATCGTCAAAAGCGACGATGATTTCCGCCCAAGGATAAGCAGGCGCGAGGGGAATTTCTAACTCAGTAATAATCCCATTTGTACCGTAAGCGTGATTGACTTTTTGCACTTCATCGCCGCGCAATTCGATGACGCGGGGCTCGTCTTCCATTGTAACGACTCGAACGGCATGAAGATTTCCCCGATCGCGCAATTGCCCGTAAGTTATCGAACCAATTCCCCCGCTACCGCCGCCAATAAATCCCCCAATTGTTGCGGTGCGATAGGTTGAGGGAACCATCCGCAATTCCCAACCAGTTTCTCGCGCTTGTTTGTCGAAAACCGACATTTTCACCCCTGGTTCTACGCAAGCTAAACCCGGTTTAATCCAGCGGATACTGTTCATTTTGCTGGTATCTAAAATGACGCCGCCCTTGAGGGGAATGCACTGCCCGTAATTGCCTGTTCCTGCACCTCTGACAGTTAGCGGAATTTTGGATTTGACGCAGGCGGCAGCAATCCGCAAAACTTCGGCTTCGCTGGCGGGACGAACTACTAAATCTCCTGTTTTATCACTTAACAGAGGTTGCAAAACAGGACTGAAGTGATAATAGTCTTGAGATAGCTTGACAACTTGCGCGCGATCTCTAATTATTTCAATTCCCGATAGTTCCGAAGAAAAAGCATCCCAGTCAATACTTTGAATCGCAGTTGCAGTCATTTTTTTTTCTCCATGCTGCCCGTATTATATATTTTACCAAGCAGAACTTAGTAACATAAAATATTAACTGCCATCTTTCTTTAAGCAGTAAGGTGCTTATTCGCACACCCTACATATAGAATTTCTGCCTCCAGGACTGCTTTTCTCAATTAACAAATCCCCCAAACACCGCCATACCGTAGTATTTCCAAGGCACTGAAACAGTGTCAAATCTAGCTTTTCCCAGCATTTCCAACTGTGCCGAAAGTGTAGCTAGGCGATCGGGATTAGAATACCCGTAAGAGACACTCTTCCCCACATTCGCGCGAATTTGTGCTAAGGTTTCCCCCTGATTTAGCGCCCAATCTTCTCGCGCCGCTTGATAAATATCTTTCATTGCTGCTGATTCTGCTAAAAGAGGATCGGCATTCCAAAAACAGCCACCAGCATTTAAACTTTCGCGAATCCGTTGAAACAATTTCAGCTTCATTTCGTCCTCAAGATGGTGAATTGCCAGAGATGAAATGCAAGCATTGAATTTATCGCCCAACCGTGAGAAATTTGGATTGTTTGCCCATTCTCCAAAATCCATTTCTATGCCAGTCCACCGGGCTGCGTATCCTGCCGACTCTATTTTGGCGCGGGCAAAATTAAGCATTCGCGGCGAGTAATCGACAGCAACTATTTCTGCATAAGGGTAGCGTTGGAGAACTTTTAAACTGAGTTCCCCCGTACCGCAGCCGAGTTCTAAAATGCGGTGGTTTGTGTTAGCAATGCAGCCTGCTACTACATCCAGCATTTCGTCATATTTAGGTAAAAGTCGCCGAATGCCGGTATCAAAATCAGCAGTATTGACGAAAACTTCTCCCGGAAAAATTTCGTTGTTAGTAGGTGAGACAGTAGAGTCAGAATTCACGATCGGCAATCATAGACTACAATGGCTATCCTAACCGAGATAGAGCAAAAAGTGCGTGAAGTAAGGACACGGCTGTGCCGTGTCCTTACTCGACCGTCTGTACTTCACTCAACAGAAAACCGCTATAAAATTATGCGTACTTTTACGGATAAGCGAAACACTCGCGGTAAACAATAATTAACCATCCTTTGCACTCTCCAGTCAGGCTTTACCCCTGACGCCAGCAAAACACTCTGAACAAGCAGTGTTATGTTAGTAAGTAGTAGTTCCGAATTAATTACATAATATTTTTACTGAAACCCTTGCCTAGCAAGGAGTCTTTATGTAATTAATTTTGTGTGATTACTTAGTGCATAAATTCCCATCAAGATTAAACCTCACACTTGAGGATACCATGCGCCAGTTGATTTCTCGAATTCGGGCTGCCATCAGCCAATTAATTTACAAGCGAATTCTGCTTGCGGTGACAATTTTATTTTGTGTAGGTGTAGGAGTAGCGATGGCAAATATGTCTCGTCTTTCCTCCACCCTAATCGAATCGCAAGCCCTCCAAAATGCCACCCTCTATGCCCAAGCTGTTAAAGAAGCCCGCACCCTTTACAGTTCCGATGTTGTCCATCCTCTCAACACCGCTAAAGCGATTAACTTTACTTACGACTATAACCCGACAAAAGTAACAGTTCCCGTACCAGCTACTTTCTTAATAGAACTGGGCAACCATATCACTAACAAAAATCCCGAAGTATCACTTCGTCTCTACAGCAACTACCCCTTTCCCTGGCGGAGGAAAGAAGGCGGAGTCCGAGACGATTTTGAACGGCAAGCTATTATGTATTTGACACAAAATCCGACACAAAAGTTTTTTCGGCGTGAGGATTTTCGCGGCAAACCAGCCTTTCGATATGCAGAAGCAGATATTCTAAGTTCGAGCTGCGTTAACTGTCATAATACTCACCGTGACAGTCCTAAAACTGATTGGAAAGTGGGAGATGTTCGGGGGATCTTAGAAATTACTCAACCTCTCGATACCATCACTCAAAATACTCAAAGTGCACTTAAAAACCTGTTTTTACTGTTAGTAGGACTTTCCGTTTTAGGGATGACAGGATTAACTTTATCTATCAGTAGGTTGCGCCAAAATGCTAAACAATTAGAACAGCGCGTCAGAGAACGCACGGCACAATTGCAAGAAACTAATGTAGAATTGGTAAAAGAACAGGAAAAGAGCGATCGCCTGCTGCTCAATATTTTACCCGAATCCATTGCTGCTAAGCTAAAAGACGGTCAAAGCAGTATTGCTGACGGCTTCGCAGAAGTCACGATTTTGTTTGCGGATATCGTAGGCTTTACCGTGCTTTCAGCACAAATCTCTCCCGAAGAATTGCTCAAGTTCCTCAACGAAATTTTTTCAGCCTTCGATGGCTTAACGGAAAGGTATGGGTTGGAAAAAATCAAAACAATTGGAGATGCTTACATGGTAGTGGGAGGTTTACCAAATCCCAGCACCAACCACGCCGAAAGCATTGCAGAAATGGCTTTAGATATGCAGGAGGAATTAGCAAAATTTAATGCCAAACATCATGCAGAAATTAACATTCGCATCGGCATCAATACCGGGCCTGCAATTGCGGGGGTTATTGGCACTAAAAAATTCATTTATGACCTCTGGGGCGATGCCGTCAATACAGCAGCCCGCATGGAATCCCACGGGATTGCCGGCGCGATTCAAGTCACACAATCAACTTACGATATCTTGCAAAATAAGTATCTGTTTGAAGACAGAGGAATTATCCACATCAAAGGCAAGGGCGATATGAATACTTATCTGCTTGCAGGCAGGTTAGTCAGCGCAGTTTCGGTTTAATTTGTTTATTATATTATTAAGGGGTCTGCTAGTTAGTCCGAAGTCATCAGTCATTCGTTGTTAGTCGTCAGCCAAGAACTAACAGTTAATGGGTGCTGGCTGTTGACTACGGACAATTACAGGAATTACACAGGGGATGTTAGAAACCCGGTTTCTGCGCGGTTGCTTCGTTGACACAGCCCAAATTGATTACCAGAAACCCGGTTTTTTTTCCTATGTCCTACATTAGCCATTGGCAAAATAGTAAATTTTATGCTATCGCGGATTTTATCATTCTTGAGTTTTTTCAAATCTCGCTTGTCTAGGCAAATAGCTTTGTGGGTATTTGCTAGCATTCTTGTCATAGAGGGAATTATTTTAGTTCCCTCTTATTTTCGGCGAGAAAATGAACTTTTAAGTCAACTGGAACAGGTATCTCGGGCGACTGTTGATTCCCTAGAGTTTTTGCTCCAACAAGATATTTCCGATCGCACTTTCTTGCAAGAAGAAGTAAAAAATATTACTAAGGATTCTCAAGTAATCTTAGGACTATCTATTTACCAAGCTAACGGGGAGCTAATATATACACTTGGCGAACCGCCAGAAATCAGTTTACAGCAACTAAAAAAAGCTCGTATAGTTCACAGTAACAATTTCGATGGCAAGCGCTACGATATTGCTTGGACGGAGCGACATTTTGGAGGGGATTACATCTTAATTGTTCGCCACGATGCTTCCACCGTTCAACCGGAACTCTACGCATTTATCGGGCGAATTGCGGTTCTAGTCATCATTATATCAGCCTTTGTCACTTCTGTGACTATGTTTTTTTTAGGGGTGACAGTAATTGCACCTATTTTGAGATTGCGCGATGACTTGATCGCTGCGGGAGACGCTTTGAGCAAAGATCAAGAAAAACCTGATTTCTACTCTCTGTCTGTCAAGCGTGATGACGAGTTGGGAGAACTCATGGTCGCATTCAATCAAATGTTTCACCGAGTATACAAGGAAATCGCACAGCGGAAACAAGCTGAGGAAGTATTGCGGGCCGAACAAGAAAAGTCAGAACGTTTATTACTAAATATATTACCAGTAATGATTGCCGATCGCCTAAAACAAGGTCAGATAAATATTGCGGACGGATTTGCAGAGGTTACGGTTTTGTTTGCTGATATTGTGGGCTTTACCGAAATATCTTCGCGCACGTCTCCTGAAGAATTAGTCGAATTACTTAACAAAATATTTTCATCTTTCGATAACTTGAGCGAGCAATACGGCTTAGAAAAAATTAAGACTATCGGCGACAATTATATGGTAGCAGGCGGTTTGCCACTTCCCTGTACAAATCACGCCGAATCTATTGCCGAAATGGCCCTGGAAATGCAGCAAGAAATTATGAAATTCCGCGACGAATGCGGTAAACCTCTCAATATCCGCATTGGCATTAATACGGGGCCTGTTGTAGCAGGTGTCATCGGCACTAAAAAGTTTATTTACGATTTGTGGGGAGATGCTGTGAATACAGCAAGCCGCATGGAGTCTCAGGGACTTCCTGGTAAAATTCAAGTTAGCAACTCAACTTATGAGTTGCTGTGCGATAAGTATTTGTTGGAAAAGCGCGGCAAAATTAATGTTAAAGGCAAAGGAGCAATGACGACTTATTTGCTCAAAGGCAGAAAATTGTAACTGACAGATTTAACTATCGCCGGGGAATACGTGATATGGCGGCAGACGTTGCAGCGCAGCCGCCCTCAATACCAAACTAGATTTTTTTTGAACGAACCGCGAAGACGCTAAGGACACGTTCGGCGAAGCCGTTCCCGAAGGGTAGGAAGAAAAGAGAAGATAATATAAAGAGTTCACTATTGAGCTATAATTGCTATTTAAAATGCAAGTTTATATTAGTTACCGTGGCAAAAATGACTGCGAATCTGGAACATAATTCTTCTACTTCTCCGATTTGGCAGCCCTTCACGCAAATGAAAACGGCTGCCCCGCCGCTGAAGGTAATTCGCGGCAAAGGATCGGTGCTGGAATTAGCAGACGGGCGGCAAATTCTCGACTGCATTTCTAGTTGGTGGGTGACTGTTCACGGGCACAGCCATCCGGTTCTGGCTGAGGCTCTTTACGAACAAGCCAAAAAGTTAGAACACGTAATCTTTGCGGGATTTACTCACGAACCGGCCCTGAAACTTGCGAGTAAATTGCTAACTCATACGCCTGCTTCTTTAACGCGGATTTTCTTTTCTGATAACGGATCGACTGCTGTTGAAGTTGCTCTGAAAATGGCTTTTCAATATTGGCGCAATCTCGGAGAAACTAACCGCACTAGCTTTATTAGTTTTGAGGGCGGTTATCATGGCGATACTGTGGGTGCGATGTCGGCTGGCAGAAGTTCGCTGTGGTGGGAATCTTTTGCACCTTTAATGTTTGCTGGGGATGTTGTTCCTTTTCCGGCGACTTTTGACGGCGATGAGGAGGTGGAAAGCAAGGAGGCGGCGAGTTTGGAGAAATTGGAGTTTTTGTTAAAGCAGGGTGGCTATGCGGGAATTTTTATCGAACCTTTGGTACAAGGTGCCGGGGGAATGCGAATGTGCCGCCCTGAGTTTTTGCGGGCGATCGCACAACTTGCCCGCCAGTTTAATGTATTGTTGATTTACGATGAAGTAATGACGGGTTTTGGCCGCACGGGCGAACTGTTTGCTTCTGTTAAATCTGCAACTTCGCCAGATATCCTGTGTTTATCCAAGGGATTGTCTGGCGGCTGCTTGCCAATTGCTGTCACAATGGCATCGGAGGATATTTATCAAGCTTTCTGGCGAGATGAATCGGACAAAGCTTTTTATCACGGTCATTCTTACACCGGAAATCCCTTAGCTTGTGCGGTGAGTGTAGCATCCTTGGAGCTTTTGGAGCAAAACCCAAATGTGTATCAAGGGATGGAAAAACTGCACCGCCAATATCTGAATCAATGGCTGAGAAATCATCCTAAACTCGAACGGATTCGGACTTGCGGCACTATCGCAGCAATGGATGTGAAAACGGAAAGCGTTTCTGGTTATTTTAATGACATTGCTCCTCTATTGAAAGCCAGATTTCTCGAAGCGGGGTTTTTGCTCCGCCCCTTGGGAAATACGCTTTACTTGATGCCTCCCTACTGCATTTCTCCTGATGAACTCGAATCGATTTATCGGGTAATTCGTCAGGTTTTGGATACTCTGTAAACCCTTTAATTTTAGTAATGATTTTACCCAATTGGAACGATTTGGCTGACGACGCGCTGGCGGGCAAATGTATCTCTCGCGAGCAATCTTTAGCCGTATTGCGCGCACCGGATGAGGTTTTGCTGGAACAACTAAACGCAGCTTATCGGGTGCGCCGCCACTACTGGGGAAACCGAGTCAGGCTGCACTATTTGTTAAATGCTCAAAGTGGCCTTTGTCCTGAAGATTGCCATTATTGTTCTCAGTCAAAAATTTCGACTGCGGAAATTGAGAAATATCCGCTTTTAGCTAAGGAGAAAATTCTGGATGCCGCCCAACGCGCAGCAGAGTTAAAAGCTGGTACGTTTTGTTTGGTGATTTCGGGCCGCCAACCTAGCGCATCTACTTTCGATCGCGTTGTGGATGCTGTTGAGACTGTGAAGGCAAATTATAACTTAAAAATTTGCGCTTGTTTGGGATTGTTGAGCCAGGAGCAAACTCACCGGCTGGCTAAAGCTGGAGTCGATCGCGTAAATCACAATCTCAATACTTCCGAATCATATCACTCGGACATTTGCACCACTCACACTTTTGGCGATCGGGTGGAAACCGTCGAACACGTAAAAGCAGCCGGAATCACAACTTGTTCCGGCGGAATTTTGGGGATGGGCGAATCGGATGATGATGCGATCGATTTAGCGCTTTCGCTTCGCAAGTTGGGCGTTACTAGCGTGCCGGTCAACTTTTTTATTCCGATTCCCGGTACGCCATTTGCAGATGTGAACAGGTTAACTCCACGCCAATGTTTGCGAATTCTTTGTTTGTTCCGATTTTTGCTTCCGAGTCAAGAAATTCGGATTGCTGGGGGACGGGAGGTGCATTTGCGATCGCTGCAACCTCTCGGACTCTACCCCGCTAATTCTATCTTTGTTGGCGATTATCTGACAACTCCCGGACAAGCTGCCCATCAAGATTGGGACATGATTCGAGATGCGGGGTTTGCGATCGAATCCCCTGAAGGTTCTCTCTTAGAAGTTGATTCAGCAGTTACCCAATCGCCTCAAAAAACCCTGGTTGTGTAACTCTTATAGCAGTTTTCAATCAGATGAAATGAGTAGGACACGGCACTGCCGTGTGCCTACCCAATATCTCTACTTCACCCTTACGCATGGGGAAGAGAAACCTGGTTTCTGAGGTAGCCAATGCCTAAGCCGTAAGTTCTGAGATTGTAGTCAGAAACCCTTATTCTAAGGTTGACATTCTTCAATCTAAAATCTAAAATCCTACAAGAGGGGGAAATTGTGGACAAACGTGAAGAAATTACGATCGCAGAATACCAGCTAACTGCCGAATCTTTCCGAGAAGGAACTTGGCATCACGACGTATCCCAAAATCGCAACGCACTGACGGCTGCCATGCCCCGCAATCCAGGTAAAATTCTCGATATAGGATGCGGGCCCGGACGAGATTTAGTAGCGTTCAAGAGCCAAGGACACACAGTTGTAGGCTTAGATGCAACTCCAGCTTTTGTAGAAATAGCTAAGAAGTTATCGGGATGCGAAGTTTGGCAGCAATCTTTTCTGAATCTCGACTTGCCAAAGGCAGAATTTGACGGTATTTTTGCCAATGCTTCCCTAATTCACGTTCCCAGCGACGAGATGGTGAAAGTGCTGCAAGATTTGCACAAAGCCTTAGTTGTTAGCGGTGCAATTGTCATGTCAATGTGCCGGGGAAATTGGGAGGGATACGACGAGCGGCCGACAGGAAAACGCTATACTGCGGGATGGGAATATGAAACTTTAGCGCCCTGTTTGGCACAAGCAGGATTTGCAATTGTCGATCGCTACTACCGCCCTCCCGGCTTACCCCGCGAAGCTCAATCTTGGGTAGTAATAGTGGGCAAAAAAATCTAACGTAAATGGGAAATTGGAAAGCGGTAATTGCGAATCATTACCCTCTCTTCCTCTGCGTACTCTGCGCCCTCTGCGGTTAAATAAAAAACATAATTCACCAATTGACAGAGGATTGTTGTATAATCTACATTCAAATAAACCAGTTTGTCAACCCATTAAATCAAAATTGATATGACAGAGAAATTCCACATTTTTTTAGCTGGTGCTAGTCGAGGAGTCGGCTTAGAAATCGCGAAATGTCTGACAGCACAAAAGATGCAAGTAACAGCACTTTTGCGATCGCCCGCAACCAGCACCGAATTAGAAGCAATGGGCATCAAAGTCGTCACTGGCGATGCTTTGGATGCTGCCGCTGTCGAAGCTGCGATGGCTGGCGGTGAGCCAATTCATGCCGTAATCAGCACAATTGGCGGGTTGCCCAAAGATGGGGAAAGAGCCGATTATTTGGGCAACAAAAACTTGATTGATGCGGCTGTCAAAGCAGGCGTACAAAAATTTATTTTAGTTTCATCCATCGGTAGCGGTAACACTGCCGGCGCTTTGCCGCCGCAAGCTTTAGAAACTTTGCGCCCGGTGTTAATTGAGAAAGAAAAAGCCGAAAATCATTTGATAGAAAGTGGGATGATTTATACAGTGATTCGTCCCGGCGGACTCAAATCAGAACCTGCAACAGGCAACGGTATTTTAACAGAAGATTGTCGAGTTGCTGGAACTATTCACCGGGCGGATGTAGCGCAGCTAGTTTGTCAGTGTTTAGTTTCTGATGCTGCTAACAATAAAGTTTTGTCAGCGGTAGATAAACAGATGGTTTACGGCAATCCCGAATTTGAGGTATTAAATCTTTAGGGGCTGGTTTAGCGCAAAATAAGCTGTTTTGCATCTAAATTGTATTTTTTGAGCCGGCTAGGAGCAACGCCCCACAAGAAAATTGAACTTTTGTGGAACAGGCAAGATGCCTGTTCCTAAAAATGCTGCAAGATTTTGCACTCAAGAATCGAAAGGCTTAATCCACGATCGCCCGATCGCCCAATCCAAAACCAAACCTGCGATCGCAAACAATACCACACTCTCGGCACCGCGAACAGCAAACGGCAATAACTCCTGTAGGGCGGGCATCTTCCCAGGTTCAAAAAACAATCCAGCATCCAATTGTCCAAAAGCCCGCACCAACCCAAAAGCCAACACCGCACCAGATTTAAGCTGCGGGTTAACATCTCGGCGAATCGCATAGCGGTAAGTCACACCGAACAAAAAACCGCCCAAAAGTGCGATCGCCCCTCGGGCGGCAAAATTTAGGTCAATTTCCCTTACCTGCAAACTCGCCAGAGAATCCAACCTATCCGCCAGAATTAAGCTATTACCAAGGGCGATCGCCCCAAAACCAAGCAAACAAGACAAAGCAGCAACACTCCCTGCCTTCAAAGATTCTACCCGTTCAGCGGCACTAAAATTTGACGAGTCCTTCACGGCGCCCTCATTCTTAAAATAGCTCAAATTGACTTATCATAAGGTTTGGAGTCACTTTGTACAGTTTGTTCAATAAATAGCTATGGATATTTTGTCACTCGGTTGGGTTTCGGTGCTAGTTCTGTTCTCCTTCTCAATTTCAATGGTCATTTGGGGACGCAACGGTTTCTAGATTCCAGAATAGCTTGCGGGGCAAGCTTTTTAACTGCCCCGCATTTTTTGGAAATCCTATTTAACACAATCAAAATAACAGGAGTTGGAAACATGACAGCCAAAAAAATCTTAATGTTAGTCGGCGACTTTGTAGAAGACTACGAAGTAATGGTTCCCTTCCAAGCACTGCAAATGGTAGGTCACACGGTCCACGCCGTCTGCCCGGACAAAGTGGCAGGTCAAACAATTCGCACCGCAATTCATGACTTTGAAGGCGATCAAACCTACAGCGAAAAACCCGGTCACAACTTCACTTTAAACGCGACTTTTGACGAAATCAACCCGGCAGACTACGACGCTTTGATTATCCCCGGAGGACGCGCCCCAGAATACATCCGCCTCAACGAACAAGTGCTGCAAATTACCCGCTACTTTGCCAACAGCAAAAAGCCGATCGCATCTATTTGTCACGGCTTGCAAGTCCTGACCGCCGCCGGCGTACTCGAAGGCAAACGCTGCACCGCATACCCCGCTTGCAGCCCCGACGTACTCCGGGCCGGCGGCAAATATACAGAAGTACCCGTTACCGAAGCCGTAGTCGATGGCAATTTAGTCACCGCCCCCGCGTGGCCAGCACATCCTAACTGGCTAGCTGAATTCCTGAAAGTTTTGGGAACGAAGATCGAACATTCAGAGAAAGTCGAAGTATGACTATTTTTACAGTCAAAGTTAAACCGAATTCCAAACAGCAAAGTATCGCAGAACAACCAGACGGCAGCCTCACAATACATCTCAAGTCGCCGCCAGTCGAGGGCAAAGCCAATCAAGAATTAATCATGCTGTTGGCGAAAAAGTTTAAAGTACCGAAATCTGCGATCGGCATTAAATCCGGTTTTTCCTCCAGAAATAAACTTGTGGAAATTTCAATTGAACCTGTAACTTAGAAATAAAGGTAATAACAAATCTATCTAAAGAGAGATACAGACTCAACTTTAAAATCATATATTAATAGTTGTAGAGTTAGAATATAAAATTATGAGCATTGAAAATAGAGTCGAAGCAACAGCCAAGAATATTGAAGGCAAAATCCAAGAAGCTGTTAGCGAAGTTACAGGCAATCAGAAAGATAAATTAGAAGGTCAAGCCAAGCAAGACCAAGCATCAGCAATTCACCTGAAAGAAGACCTCAAAGATAAAGCAAAAGAGATTGTAGACCAAGCTTAGTAACAGTATTTGCTACAAGTTTCCTGCCTACTCAATCCAGCAAACCTATCGTTTGCTGGCTTTTTTTTGATCGCCCAAAGTTGTAGGATGCGTAAGGGGGGCTATTAGTGTAAGGCAAACACCTCGCGATGCAAAGAAACTTAGGCTCCCTGACGCACCCTGTTCGACTAACAATCGCTGCAATAAAAAAGCCAGGGATTGATATCCCCAGCTCTAAAAATACCAGAATTAGTTTTGAGAGTTGGTAGGGCGATCATTTCAGAATCCACCCCACCCACTTTTACCCAAATTAAATCAGGGTAATGTCAGAAGCCGTAATGCCCGGTCTGCCATTGAGAACTGCCAGCGTAACGCCTGGGTTAGGACCAGCAGTACCGTCAGGGTCAAATCCTAGTCGTCCGCTTGCATTTTCATAAAAGAGGAACGGGTCTGACGCGCCAGCCCCGGCTGGACCAAAATTGCTAGTGTAAGCCCCGTTCTCAAGCACCAAGAACGACCTCGATGAAAGTCGATTCGTACCTTCGACTGCACTCACGCCGGGGAAGCCGTTGAACTGCAAGATAAACTTGTCTTGACCGACAACAAAATCTCCGATTGCGTCTGGCTCAGTACCCAATGCGCTGCCGGTGGTGGTGCCGAGGATGACGCCCTCGCCGAAGTTATTGTAGTAGAAGCTGTCATTGCCACTGCCACCAATCAGCGTGTCAGGACCCGGCCCGCCGCCGAGAGAGTCGTTACCGTCGCCCCCGATCAAATAGTCGTTCCCAAAGCCGCCCAACAGCGTGTCGTTTCCGGCACCGCTATTTAAGGTATCGTCCCCGAATGTTGGTGCGTTTAATACCTCGCCGAACAGTATGTCATCCCCAGCACCGGTAGTGATGACATCACTGCCATTGCCACCAGTGATGAAGTTGCTACCTAAGGTATCGGTAATCAAGTTGGCGACAGTGCCGGTAAAGGTGACGCTGCTAGCGTAGGAGATGATGTCGTTACCGGCAAAGTTGCCGATCACTTTATCAAACTGGGTGCCAAAGAGGAACGTGTCACTTCCCTCGCCACCGTTCATGAGGTTGGTGACGGTGAAGCTGCTGCCAGTAGGATTGGTGTAGCCAATTAACAAATCGTTGCCCAGCCCGCCGTCTAGAGTAACGAAAGCAGTACCAGTACCAGCAAAAATAGCCCTGGTAGCATCGATAGTATCGTTGCCGTCTCCACCGGAGGCTTGAGTAAAGCTACCGCTCAAGCTGTCATTGCCTGCACCGCCGACCATGCTATCAGTCGAATAAGCTGCCACGATCGTGTCGTTGCCGTCGCCACCGTCGAGCAAGCTCCGACCCGCGAAGCCTGGAAATGAACTGGAGGCGCCTACGCTTGAAATTGCAGTCACCGTCGCCGACACGATGAAGTCGTCGCCTCCACCTCCGAGGGCAGTATCCTGCGCTGCAAAAACTTTGATCGTGTCGTTGCCGTCGCCACCGTCAAAGAAGTTTCTGCCGCTGCCAAACTCGCCGATGGCGCCGTAGAGAGAATCGTTGCCGCCACCGCCAAGCAAGGTGGTTCTCTCAATGCCGACCGTGATGACGTTGGAAATAAATGCGCTGCTTTGCGTACTGTTGGTAATGACTAAGATGTCGTCGTTATCATCGCCGGACAGGTAGCTGCTGCTGGCCACACCACGTAGCGTGTCGTTGCCTTTACCGCCAAAGAGAGTGTCTCTTACATTGATACCTACAACCAAGTCGTCGCCCAAATCACCCCGCAAGTAGTTGCTGCCTTCATTGCCAGCGAAGCCAATACCCAAGCCACCCTGTAAAGAAAGGTTGTTGCCACCGCCTGCGATGAAGAAGCCGATCGCGTCATTGTCCTTACCGCCGTAGAGGGAATCTCCTCTCTGCGCCCCTCCCAAAATCGTATCTGCGCCCTGATTACCAAACATCAGGTTAGCTTCGACAGTACCTTGGATGATGTCGTCTCCCAAACCGCCGGCCACGGTAGCGCGGGCTTCAGCGACTATGGTGTCATTGCCTGCCTCGCCGAACAGCAAAGCCGGAGTGCGCTGGGATCTGATTGAGTCTTCGTCCTCGCCGCCATATATGGTATCGTTCGGGCCAACTGAAATCAGAGTATCGTTATCGCCTTGGCCAAATATTAAGCTGCCGCCCAGGGTGGAAGTTTTAACGGAATCCGCCCCAGCTCCGGCGAATACTGTATCCGGGCCTAGTCCCGGAAGGTTTAAATCTAGTTGATTAGGATTGTCATCTAACGTTGTCATAAAGCTTCACTCCTCTACTTGTTGGTCATCGCTGGTGCGACTACAGACACTGCCTAGAACACCGAATGTTTGGATTCCGCTGTAGTTTAACCTGTTTGCCAGCCGCAAGTCTAGCCTACTGGCGTTAACCCTGTCTAGACTTTCTCCCTCGCGGATTTTTTGCTTGTAAGCTTTTATTTTCAAAGTCTTCACCCTTTAATAATCCTGGTGCACAGTCTCAGGTGCTCACCCTCAAGAAGACGCGGCTGATATTCTTAATGTTCCATTCTGGATTGGCGGTCGGGGATCGCGTCCGGGGGAGGAAATTAAAGATTAAAAAGGTAGATCAGGGTGATCGGGAAGACAAGGGAAATTGGGAGATTTGTTACTTGGTAACAAGGCTTTGTGGCAATTTCCGGTTTTCCAGGCAGGGCCGTCATTTAATAATTCTGACCCGGATTGAACTCGCCAACCGCTCCGGGCTTTAAAAGTCTACGCCCCGCTTTAGTTCTACGCCCCGATCGCCGTAGTGTTTGTGACAGTATACCTCGGAGTGTACGCTTGCCAAGTCAAAGTAAGCGTGGGGTTTGTGGCAGCGCCCGGTGATAATAATTTCTGTATCCCGCGGCTTGCGTAGCAGGGCTTCTACGATCGGCTCTACCGGCAGCAGTTCTAAGTCTACTGTGGGATTGAGTTCGTCGAGAATAATCGTTTTGTACCAGCCGCTGGCGATCGCACATTTGGCGATTTCCCAGCCGCGCTCTGCTTCTATGCAATCTAGCTCTTGCTGTTGCCCCCGCCAAACTATAGCATCTCGGCCGCACCGCTGGTGGTCTACTAGCTGTGGGTAGCTTTGCCGCAAAGCTGCGATCGCCGCATCTTCTGTATAACCGGTGCCGCCTTTGAGCCACTGCACGATTAACACGCGGTGAGATTGGTCTTGACTGATACCCCTACCTATTGCCTGCAAAGCTTTGCCTAAAGCGCTTGTAGACTTGCCTTTTCCCGCTCCCGTGTATATCTCGATACCCGAAATATGATGCTCTGTCGCTGCGGGGTGATAATGGGGCTTCATTTCTGAATGCAAGTCGGCAATTTCCAGCAAAGCTTCCGGGGCCGCTCGACCTGTGGCGATTACTTCTAAATATTCTGGTTTGTTTTTGAGGGTTTGGACTACTTCGTCCACTAGGAGCAAACCCAAGTCCAATACGGGGTTTAGTTCGTCTAGTACCACCACGGAATAGAGCTCGCTGGCGATCGCTCCTTTGGCGATATCCCAGCCTCGCTGAGCTTCTGCGCGATCAAAGCGGGTTATTGCTTCGGCCCCAAAATATTCAGCTCTGCCGGTACGCACTTGGTCGATCAAGTGGGGAAATGCCCGTTGCAAGGCTTCTATTGCCCCGTCTTCGTCGTAGGAGCGGCCGGGACCTTTGAGAAAGCGCAGCAACAAAACTCGCGTGGGCGAGTCAGAATTGATACCCAGCCCGATCGACCGCAACACTACTCCCAAAGCTGCCTGAGACTTGCCTTTACCAGCGCCGTCGTAGACGTGAATCTGACCCGCAACGCGTTCCGAGCGGGATGAGGCTGTCCGAATACCAATGCCATTCCTTACCATAATCAGCAGTTATTTGAGTCTGTATCGGGGTGGGTATTCGATCGCGCACCTTGAATGTTTAATTTTTCCATTCTGTTGGCGGATCTCAACAGATTATACGATAAGTCCTAACCCCCAATCTTTTAAGCAGCGATCAAACGCAATCAGGGGCTCAAACCTGCGGTTAAAATTATTCCGCTTGTGCTGTACAATTAAAATTTAACACGGGCTTATATACCTGAAAGCTTATGATTGCGAGTGTTTTCCCATTTCGGACTGTTTTGGTGCAAATTTTAATTATGTTTCTGGCGATCGCGATCGAATCGTGGTTTCTGCAAAAACTACTTAAACTCGGCCCCAAAACCAGCGTTGAATATACAGCTATCCTCAATCTATCTTGCACTTGCGTAGGCTGGTTAGTTTTCTTCGGCATTGAAAGCGTTCTTCCCAAAGATTTGCGGGAACAGCTTATCGGTTATATTTTATTAGGTCGAGGTCAGGATGTTTACGCTCGAATAACTATGATAGCAGTCTCTGTATTAGCCGTGACTTTTATAGCTAAATGGCAGGGATTGGAAATCATAGAAAACATAGTTTTAGGTAATAAAAAAGCTTCCAAAACTCAGTTTTTGGGACCACCAACCCTCACCCGCCGTCTTCCCAAAAGAACTTTTCAAGTAACTACCCAGTTGGGGGGAATTTTAATCGCCCACACTGTTAGCAATTTCGTTATTTTAACCGTGTTGTTTTTGCAAAGCGTCAATTGAAATATATGATGAAGCAATTTTTTGATGCGACTCAGCAACTCACTAAGCTGACGAACAACCTTTGGGAAACCAATAAAAAAATCCAAAAGGCGATGATTCCGCCTAAAATAGTCCACTGGAAGACGCCTTTACTGCTCAGCATCTTTTTAGCTTTGCTGACAGTGGCGGCAGTCACTGACTGGCGGACGAGAACTCTGCTTTTTGATATGAGCTGGTTATTTTTTACTCTTTCAATGGGTTTGTTGACCAGCCAGCAACCTTTTGTGATTAAAGGAGTAAGTCTGAGTCCGTGGGTGACAAGCATCTTAATTGGCTTGTGGTTGCTGGTAAGATTGCCGTCGGATAGGAAGCAAATAGCATGGATATCTGGCCCACTTATAGCAGTAGTAGTTCTTGCTATAATAGAGATTTGGAATAGCGAGTCAAAACGGGAAGGTATCAGGTCGTTGTTGCGGCCTCAGTTTTTGATGATTACTCTAGTTCACTTGCTGTTTTCCTGTTGGTTTGCTTTTCACTTTTTAATTCAAGGTTGGATACAACAGTATCCGAGCGTTTTATCTCAAGATTTGAGGCAAAGCGATTATGTGGTGACATTTCAACGGCCAACTATTAATCGCTCCCGAGGAGTTGTTATCCTCAATGCAATGGAGCGATACCTGCAAAATGAAGCTCGCACAAAACCGTGGGCGCAGGTAGAGCAAATGTTAATAGATATTGACAACGAGCGATTTTTTCTGAAAAATCAAGCCTTACAAACAACTGGGTTAGTCCCAGAAGATGCGAGCTGGGATGTCAAAACTTTGATCGTTCAAGGAGAGTCACGCTATCAGTTAGAGATGCAAGCAACTTGGCTCGGGCTGGTTTTTAGGCCGGAAATATATTCGTTTACCAAATCTTGCGAGGTGTTCCAGATAGCCAATCGGGCGACTGTAACCTGCGATGCGATCAAACGCTCTCAACCCGGACAGAAAAAAGATGGAACGGCGGGGGACAGTCAAGTTTGAGTCTGTCTCTGTTAACTAATTGCGATCGGTATAGCGGGAGAGTGGGAGAGTCTGAGAGTCTGAGATGGAAAAAATCCTCTTTCTTCCTTCTTCCTTCTTCCTTCTTCCCTCTTCCTTACACTAAAGTATGGCGAAAGTTTCCAGCGGGTTAATAACTAGATGAATTTGAGAAGAATCTTGACAGTCGCGACCAATGTATTTTGGGAAGTAATTCGCGATCGCATCCTTTACTTAATTATTATTTTTGCTCTGTTGATGGGAGCCTCGGTACGGTTGATACCGGAATTGGCGGCGACAACCGAGAAGAAAATTATCTTAGATGTCGGTTTGGCTGCTATTAGCCTTCTCGGTCTAATTGCCACAGTCTTTGTCGCTACCGGACTGGTCAACAAAGAAATAGAAAAGCGCACTGTTTACCTGTTAGTTGCTAAGCCGATAAGTCGGGCTGAGTTAATTGTGGGCAAGCACTTAGGGCTGTCGGCGGTGCTGGCGGTGCTTGTAGCGGCAATGACTGTTATCTATCTGGCTATTCTGAGTTTGAGCCGCATTCCTTTCCCTTTGGAAAGCATTTTAATCGCTTCGTTGTTTGTCTGGTTTGAGCTGTGTCTGATGGCCGGTGTCGGGATTTTATTTGGGGTTTTTAGTAGTTCGCTGCTGGCAACTTTACTGACATTTGGCGTTTATTTGATGGGACATTCAACGCGGGATTTAGTGGCTTTGGGTAAGTTAACTAAAAATCCTGGCATTGAACAATTGATGATGGGACTTTATCTGGTTTTGCCGGATTTAGCCAGATTCAATTTGAGAAATGATGCTGTTTACGGACAAGTACCTTACTTAGCGGGTTTGATTACAGATGCTGGGTACGGTTTGCTGTATGTGGTGCTGCTGCTGTCAGTTGCGATCGCCATATTTTCCCGCCGGGAATTTTAAAACGCGCATTCCGCACCTTCAGGGTAATTGTTTGTAGTGAAGACTAAAATCCTCACTACAAACAATTTTATTATCGACTTAGCGCGCTAAGATATAGAGAAGGTTATGGATTACCAATCTCGACTAAAAATAAAATTTTTATTTGTAAAAGGAGGTGACTTATGACTACTGTAATTCACAAACCGATATCGCAGCTAAAAATTACCTGGCCCCTGCTTCCCGATGATTTTATCCTACCAGACGACCCTGTAGACGATATAGACCATCCCTTGCTAGCTAACGGTTTGCGCCAGTCTGTAGTGGATTCCCCGGAACTAATTCAAGACGCACTCATAGTTTCTAATTTTGCTTTGTGCGCTGCTGTGGACGATCGCACTATTTGCAAAGCCCCAGACTGGATGTACGTGCAGCCGGTTCAACCTTGGCCTCACAACTATCCCCGCCGCAGTTACACCCCTCATACCGAAGGAACAGTGCCTTTTGTAGTGATGGAATTTCTATCAGCTACTTACGGCGACGAATACTCTGTCGAACACACAGAAGAAATCGGCAAGTGTTTTTTTTACGAACAAGTAGTCAAAGTTCCTCGCTATGTCATTTTTCGACGGCATACAGGCAGAATAGAAGTTTATGCGCTAGAATCAGACCGTTATGACAATCAAAATCCTGATGAAAACGGCCGTTATTTAATACCTGGATTAAATCTATTTTTGGGAGTGTGCCAGGGAACTCGCGAAGGTAGAACGGGATGTTGGCTGCGCTGGTGGAATGCAGCGGGCGAGTTGCTTTTGTGGCCGGAAGAAAGGGCAGAAAATGAACGCCAGCGGGCAGAAAATCAACGCCAGCGAGCCGATCGCCAACAGCAAGACAAAGAGTTAGCCGAGACGCTACTGGAACAGGAAAGACAGCGAAATCAAGAACTTTTGGCTTGATTGGCAGCCCTCGGTATCGATCCAGAGTAGCATTAGAAGTCCGATGGAAGTCGGAATAAATAAGAAGTTCGAGGGAAGAAGGGAACCCGATCAAGATATGCTTTCTTCATCCTTTTTTCTTCAGTTTACTTTCTGACTTATTATGTTGGCAAAAAAAGGTGAAATTATGTTAGTAGAAAAATTAGAACAATTAAAAGATATTTTCGCACAGATGGAACGGGCTTTGGTTGCCTACTCCGGCGGTATTGACAGCACTTTGGTGGCAAAAATCGCTTTTGATGTGTTGGGCGATCGCGCTTTGGCAGTGACGGCAGTTTCCCCGTCTTTACTGCCAGAAGATTTAGAAGATGCGCGCATTCAAGCAGCAGAAATTGGCATTGCCCATCAGGAAGTACAAACTCAGGAAATGGCAAATCCAAATTACACTTCTAACCCAGTTAACCGCTGCTATTTCTGCAAAAGCGAACTGCACGATACTTTGAAACCCCTAGCACTAGCAAAGGGTTATCCTTATGTGGTGGATGGGGTTAATGCTGACGATTTAAAGGATTACCGTCCCGGAATTCAGGCTGCGAAGGAACGCGGCGCGCGATCGCCTTTAGCAGAAGTAGGCATGACTAAATTTGAAGTGCGGCAGTTGGCCAAAGAATTGGGTTTGCCTTGGTGGGACAAACCGGCTCAACCTTGTTTGAGTTCGCGCTTTCCTTACGGCGAAGAAATCACCGTTGGAAAGTTGCAAAGAGTGGGGCGCGCTGAACGGTATTTGCGCCAATTGGGACTGAAAAATTTGCGAGTGCGATCGGAGGGAGATACGGCGCGGATTGAGTTACCCGCAGAGGAGATTCAGGAGTTTGTTGTAAATACGGATTTGCCTGCATTGGTGGCGGTGTTTCAGGAGTTGGGTTTTATGTACGCGACTTTGGATTTGGAGGGGTTTCGCAGCGGCAAATTAAATCAGGTTTTGCAGCAGGAGCTGTTGGGGGTGAAAGGTTAATTAATTATCCTGAAAAGACGATGGCAATTTCGCTAAATTTGCATAAATCCTGACTGCTGGTTAAAGGAATAGTATAAACTAAACTAGCAGCAATAGTAACAGTAAGTTTTATGAAAGTTAAATTTAGGTTATTTTCCGTCGTGTTGGCTTTGTTGTTGTCGGCGTACGTCCCCTTTCGGGTTTTAGCTAACCCGCAACCTTCGGGTGATACAGTTAGTTCTGCACTGTGGTGGCAAGTTGCTGTGTACAATCAGGTACAACAAATTAAAGACCGGCAATATCAAGGGTGTGTGTGGGGCGATTCTATTTCCTCGGCTCTGGGAGACTCTTTGGGAGCAAAAAATTTTAATTTTGCCATCGGAGGGATGAGTTCAGTTTCGCTGCTAGAACAGCTTAAACTTGTAGTGCCACAGCAGTTTACCTGCGAAAAAGCGATTTTGGCTATCGGCACAAATGATGCTATGTACGGCATTAGCGACGAGCAGTTTGTCAGCAATTTGAAACAGGCGATCGCTATTATGCGATCGCTAGGAACCAAACAGATTATTCTGATTCCTGCTTTTTACTCAACTCTTGCCGCCAGCCACAATCCTAAATTTGCAGGAACAATTGCCAGAGTTGACGAAATCAATGTTCTCATCAATCAAGTAGCAGCCGACGAAAATATTCCTGTGGAATCTAGCGGCATACAAGCCTTGTTTAAGGACAAAGCTCTAAATACGGATTTAACAATTGACGGCGTTCATCTCAATGCCCAAGGTTTAGATATATACAGAAAAGTTTTGTTAAATATTTTGAATCCTTCCTTAACAACCCGCAAATATTTTGATAGAAAATCTGTTTGAGTTATTAGTTTTAAAGTCCGCACGCGCGGACTTTATGATTCGCTTACTTTGAAATTAAAAACCGCAATCAAATTCGTTTGTAGCGAGAACTTCAGTTCTCAAAAGTTTACAAACTTGGGTCATTTTACCCAAGATGATATCAAGGAGTAGTTGTCGTAGTTTGTGGCTGCATTTGCTGTAGCTGAAGTTGCTGCTGCTGAAGTTGAAGCTGGTCTTCCTGCGCCTTCTTTTGGAGTTCAAGTTGCCGGAGCTGAATTTGATAATTCTGATCCTGCTGCTGTCTTTGGAGTTCAAGTTGCTGCTGCTGAAGTTGCTGCTGCTGATTTTGAATATCGATCTGCCGCTGTCTGTCTTGGTTCTGTAATTTAATTTGTCTGAGTTGATTGCGTCGATCGAAATCTCCTCCCAAAAACAAGTTTTGAAAAGCGTTGATAGTTGTTTGAAACCCAGTAAATACGCCGCTAACACTGCTGACCCCAGTTGCAACTCCTGTGATCGGCTGCAAGAAAGTAGTGATATTGTCTGCTACCCTAGTATAGCCCGATCGCGCTACCAGAATCACATCGTTGTTGCGGAGAGTTGGGTTATTATTAGGATTCAAGCCTTGAGCAAAATCCACCTCGATCGTGCGGCGAGAAACAGTACCGTTGGGGTTCAAACGCAATAGTTCTACCTTGTCTTTTTTAGCCCGCAATTGATTGAAACTGCCTGCGGTGAGCAAAGCTTGGTGCAGGGATGTACTAGGCCGCACCTGCAAAGCCCCAGGCCTAATTACTTCTCCTACAATATTGATGCTAATCGCGTTCGGAGAAAAACTGCTATTTGCGACTTGAGAAACTTCAGCTAAGTCTACATTAGCTGCCGTCGGGATAATGACGCTATCTCCTTCTTGCAGCAAAATATCTTGAGTTGCGTCGCCTTTTTGCAGCAAATCCCACAGATTTACCATGATAGTTTGTTCATTGCCACCTCTGACTCGGCGACGGATTTGCACGTGGCGAATGTCAGCTTCTGTGGTGATACCACCAGCAATTTTAAGTGCTCTAGTTATTGTTGGTAGACCCACAACTGCTCCTTGCTGTTGGTCGATAGATACAAAACTCAACTCTGTTTGTTGGTTGCTCGATCGCACATCCGAAGCAAATACAGTATAAGGCCCTGGCCGATTTACTTCCCCGACAATTACCACGCCAATTGGTTTAGTAATATCAGCGGAAAAATTAGCACTGGCTCTTTGACGGACTTCTTGAGTATTAAGGGAACTTGCTGTCGGTACAAAAATTGTATCTCCATCTCGAATGGTAACGTCTTGACGCAAATTTCCCGTGTCTAAAAAATCCTGTAAATCAACAGTAGTAACTTGCTCCGGCCCGCCTCTGCGGGGACGGCGAATTTGGACATTTCGCATATCTCCTGCTGATGTCACCCCTTTTGCAAGTTGCAGCATTTCCATCAAAGTCGGAAATTTTACTCCTCCTCCGGTTCCTTCTCTAGTGGGATTAATCTTGTAGGAACCCGGGCGAGTAACTTCACCGGCAAGACCTATATTTAGGGGGCGAGCGACGATCACAGTCACGGTAACAACAGGAACATTGATGAAGGGTTCGTATCGCTTGGTAATCACGTTAGCGGCTTGTTGCAGGGTCAACCCTTGAATTGAGACGCTGCGAATGATTGGCAAATTGAGTGTCCCGTCAACTAACACTTGATATTCCTTGCTGAATTCAGGGACGCCAAAAATATCTAAAGCAATGCGATCGCCCGGGCCTAAAGTATAAGCTGCTTCTTGTGTCAGGGAACCCATATTGCCGCTCGGTGGCAAACTCGAACCCGGAGGTGGCGGCGGCGGTACTATCGGCCGGTTTGGGTTCCTAGCGGGCGCAGGATTTCTGATGGCAGGCAACTGAGCTATACTGGGCAGCGAACTGCTTAGCACCAGGAGTGCTGACAAACTCAGACTTGTAGCGGTTTGAACGGTATGTTTCATCTTTCTTCCCTGGTTGCAGCCTGCCAATGAGCGATGGCAATTTAGCTAGTTGATTTTCCCTGCTGTCCAGTGTAGCCTCGCTTCGCTGCAAAATCCACAGGTGCAAGCCTAAAAATTGTGCGATCGCACTTAACTATTTTGCACCTTGTTTGTAAAGAAACTGTAAAGCCCGCCAACTGTTCTCAGGATTAGCAGCTCGTTTGAGCAAAATTATTCATACATAACTCGGGATACAAATCAACCCGCCACAGAAAGGGGATAGGAAAAAACCGCCCTGATTTGAGGTATTATATTAAATAATTCTATCTGCGGGACAAAGACAAGTGTCACTAAAATTGGATAAAGTAATTCCCTGGGGACGCTGCTTGGATGAATACATAGGAATGTTTAGCTTGACATCAAGTGACCTCAAGCTAGAAATTCTTGATTGTGCCGGCGGCCCGGCAAGTTTCAATGCCGAAATGACTCGCCAAGGTAAAAAGGTAATTTCTTGCGATCCAGTTTATCAGTTTAGTTCGCTGGAAATTGGCGATCGCATCCAAGAAACATATCAAACTGTCATTGACGGTGTTAAAGCCAATTTAGACGGCTACCTGTGGAACAATTTTGAATCGCCGTACCAGCTAGGCGAAGTCCGAATGAAGACGATGCAGGAATTTTTAGAAGATTTTCCATCAGGCTTGCAGCAAGGTCGCTACCTGAATGCTGAACTGCCAGTTTTGCCTTTCGAGAACGGTCAATTCGATCTAGCTTTGTGCAGCCATTTCTTATTTGCTTATTCTCACCTGCTTTCGGAAGAATTTCATCTAGAAGCAATTACAGAAATGTGTCGTGTTGCAAAGGAAGTCCGGGTATTTCCGCTGTTGCAGAGTTTTAGCGGGGAGGAATCCGATCACTTAAATCCGCTTCTCACAGAATTGAAAAAGAGAAGTTTTAGGGTAGAAATTCAAGAGGCTCCTTATGAGTTTCAAAAAGGTGGAAACAAGATGCTGCGAGTTAGGAAAAAAAGGTAATTTACGGCTATACAAAATTTCCTTATCGCCACGGGGAATGAAATAAAATAGGGTGACTCGACTTACTGCCAAAATTTTTATTAGAGCGGAAAACAGCAGATTAACGCAGATTATTTTCAAGATATTTTGCGACTTTTTAAAGATAGCGAGAAAAAGCTCGATCGCGTACCTGATTTTGAGTATATAGCAAAATTGACACTAAATAAAAAAAAAACGATCGCACTTCTCACCCCTTGCCCCAATCCACTATCCATCTGCGTCTATCTGCGTGCATCTGCGGTTAAAAAAAGAAATCAATAGCTTCGCAACAAATCAAATCGGCTCTCCTGAGTTTATGGTGTAAAATGTACCTAATAATACATTTACCGTTATGAGCTTCCATCTAGACTATCTAT
>NZ_JAUBQW010000099.1:0-24488 GCF_036701485.1 Microcoleus sp. Pol11C3
ACTTTTTTTGGCATGGCTATTTTTGCTCGATTTTTTCAGCAATTATAACAGACCTATGACAACCGGATTCCGTATTATACATTTATCTGCAAATTTTTGCAATCTTTTTCTATCATTCAACACTTCTGGTAAAATAAATAGCATTTTAAGTGTTTCTATGAGCTAATTCCCACCTAAAAGGGGCGCTTTACTCTGGTTTATTTCTCCCTCATTGAGTGCTTTGAGTTGAGTCCAAAGTGGACTGTACATAGCCCACTTGGAAGATTACTGGCTACTTTTAGAGCGCTTCAAATCTGTGCCATACCGCCATCAACAAACAGCTCGATACCGTTAACAAAGCTGCTGTCGTCACAGGCGAGAAAGACTACAGCTTTGGCAATCTCATCGGGCGTTCCTACTCTTCCCAGGGGGATAGCGCTGGCTTGGCTGTCTATGAATTCCTGCACCTGCTCACCGTTGAGTCCCAAGTGATCGTAACCAGGAGTAGGAACCACGCCTGGACTAATGGCGTTAACCCGAATTTTGCGTTCTTTGAGATCGAGAATCCAATTACGGGCAAACGAACGCACGGCGGCTTTGGTAGCGCTGTAAACACTGAAGGCTGGGGTAGCTACCGTAGTAGTCTGAGAGGCGTTCAGGATGATGGAAGCGCCCGGGGGTAACAGAGACAGTGCCTTCTGCACGGTGAAGAGCAGACCTTTGACGTTAGTGTTGAACGTTTTGTCAAAGTGTTCTTCGGTGATTGCTCCGAGTGGGGCGAGTTCTCCACCGCCAGCATTGGCGAAGAGCACATCGAGGCGACCTTGCTCTTGTTTAATCGTGGCGAACAGCCGATCTAGGTCTGCCAGGTTAGAGACATCGCTCTGAACACCAGTGACTTTTTCACCAATCTCTTTGACGGCGGCATCGAGTTCAGTTTGACGGCGACCTGTGATAAAGACATACGCTCCTTCGGCGACAAAGCGCTTGGCAGTGGCAAGACCGATGCCGCTGGTGCCGCCGGTGACAAGAGCGACTTTTCCTTCTAGTTTTTTCATGATTATTAGTCCAGTGGTATTGTACTTGTGGCTTACAGTTTTGAAAACAGCATATTTAATCCTTCAGTCATCGTGGGATGAGCTAAAACTCCATCGCGCAGAACGGTGTAGGGCATCTGAGCCTGCATCACCATCTGCACCGTCGAAATCACTTCACCCGCTTCACGACACAAGAGCGAACAACCAAGAATCCGACTTGTCTGGGTATCGATGATTGCCTTCATCAGTCCATCGGTTTGACCCTCTGTTATGGCTCGCAGAATGGCTGAGGCATCCAGCTTAGCCACTCGGATGGCATACCCTTGTTGCTGTGCTTTGGTTTCGGTCAGACCCACATGAGCCAGTTCTGGATCGATGAAGAGACAGGAAGGAACGAGGCGATCGCTCGTGCTGCGGTTGCCCCCATCAATCAGATTCGCTTTCACAATCCTATAATCATCAAGCGCCACATGGGTATATTGCGGCCCCCCATTGATATCCCCTAACGCCCAAATCCTCGGTATGTTCGTTTCTAGGCGATCATTGACTGGAATAAATCCGCGTGCATCGGTTGCTACACCAGCAGCAGCTAGATTTAAGCTGTCGGAGTTTGGTGTACGACCAACGGCAACGAGCAAATGCGAGCCTTGAAGCCCCATTGGACGATCGGCGACTTGAATTTGAAGTTTAGTTGCATTGCCAGAGCACTCGACCCTTAACACCCTTGCTTTCAGCAAGAATTCAATGCCATCTCGTTCTAGTAGCCTTTGCACCGCAATCGCAATATCTGGGTCTTGCTGTGACAGGATTTGCTCACTCTGCCCAATGACAGTGACACGACAGCCAAAGCGCCGGAACATTTGGGCAAACTCCAACCCAATGTAGCCACTACCGAGAACGATCAGGTGTTTTGGCAACTGTTCCAATTCCATGATCGACTCACTCGTCAAAAACCCAGTTTCTTTGAGTCCCGGCACGGATGGAATTAACGGTCGCGTGCCTGTATTGATAAACAATCGTTCTGCTGTGAGTAACCGAGTAGTACCCTCATCTGTTGCAACTTCAATTGTTTTAGGTGCCACAAAGCGAGCGGTGCCAATGATCAGATCGTCCCCCAAAGCGGTGTGCAGGTTGTGAAGATTTATTGGTCGAAGGGACTGCACGACCGATCGTTTGCGCTGAATCACTGCCGGCATATCAACTGTTGGTGGCGTCGTCTTGATGCCATAGCCTGCACTGTAAAGCACAGTATTTGCTACCTGTGCACTTGCCACCATCGTTTTGCTGGGAATGCAGGCAATATTAGGGCACGAGCCACCAATCATGTTTAAGCTGCGTTCAACCAGAGCGGTTTTACGTCCGTCAGCAACCAATGCTGGTGCCAGTGTTTTACCAGCTTTACCGCCGCCGATAATAATGTCGTCGTAGTACTGGGTATCCATTTCTATCTCCTTTGCGTTTAACGTTACTTCATTCGGCGATTGGGATTACTTCAAAGCAGAGCTTGCTGCTTCAATAATCAGTTTGGCAACCTCTCTTGGATAAGAGATAAAGAGCACATGACTTGCTTTGATCTCAGTTGTTTTAGCACCAATTCGCTTTGCCATGAATCATAGACAAACACCATTCCCACTTGGATTTTCCTGAGCTGCAAGTGCAACTGCCTCTGCAATTAGCCTCGTTGATAGGCGTTATGCCATTGCTGCTACAACCTCGTCCGTAGACAGAACGGCGTTGGCGATATACCCGAAATTAATCAGTGCTGCTTTGTAGCCATCGCCCAGTTCCGGATGTTGGGGCGCAGCCGTTGCGTCTTTGACGACGAGTACCTCAAATCCCTGTTCGATCAAGTCGCGTAGGTGAGCTTCAACACAAATATTTGCCAGCATTCCGAGGAGAATGACGTTGTTGATGTTGCGTTTACGCAGTTGTAAAACGAGGTCGTTGCTCTGGGGTCCGTAGGCTTTGTGGGGACTGACTACGATTGTCTTGCCATCTTCGATAAAGGGCTTGTAGCGCTCAAGCCAGTCAGCACCAGAACCCAAGAAACCATCGAGGCTCAACGCACCCCTGCGATCAAACTCCCTAGATTTAAGCATCATTTGCTCCACGGTTCCGGCAAATTTCCAGCCATAGTCGGTAGGGTAGTAATAGTGGGGGGAGATGAAAACTTCAAATTCATTCTGCTTCGCGGTTTTGAAGATTCGCTCAATGTTTTCGACGGTCTTGTTATCCTTGACATTGTTACCCACCAAGTCCCAGGAGACGCCTGTTTCGCTCAAGACATCGTTTTGCGGATCGATAACGACTACTGCGGTGTCATTCTTGTTGATGTTCATGTCTTTCTTCGCTTGTTGATGTTCACGGTTATCTTTGTTCTGGCACTAACGCAACACGGGTTTAAAAAAGTGCTTAACACGCGCTAGAGGATTTAATTTTTCGTACAAGTTCGCTGCATCAAGATACGGTTGTTTTTATACACCTCTAAAGTTCCAGACTGCGGGTTATCCAACGTGCCATCCCACACCCAATATTGATAATTTCCCTTCCGAAACTTGTACACTCAAACACTTCTGTCGCTTGGCTAGTTCCTCCGTCCAAACTTAAATTACCGTTGGGACTGGTCACGCGATAGAGCAGTTCACCAGAAGTATGATTCTGCCAAATATTGATGTTGTAGCCACCCTGGCATCTCGTACTCAGGATGATGCCAGCCGTAGAATCAGCAGAGGCTCTTAAGGAAAAATTAGCTAAGACACTAATTGGCAGAGCCTGGAGTAACGCGGATATTTTTAGTAGTGTTTTCATGGTTTTCGAGAGTGTTGTCAAACTAATTAGACTGAAATAATTCACATCGAATTGCTTTGAATAATTCTGTTACAGCTTTCAACTTAGCCTTCCTACGTCGTAGTGATGTTCACGGTTCTCCTCGTTAAATACCACCCGCGATGTGCAGCGTTTCCCGAGTGATCCAGGCTGAATCCGAGGATGCGAAGAAGACAGGGGCAGGTGCAATGTCCTGTGGCTGTCCGATGCGACCCAGTGGGGTTTGCGCTTCAATCTGTTTTTGGTAATCGCTCCCAATAATTCCCCCTGCCTGTATACGCTCCGTTTCCACCATCCCAGGATTGATAGAGTTGACACAGATCTTGCGTGAACCCAGCTCTTTAGCTAGCGACTTGGTTACGGCATCAACAGCGGCTTTAGTGGCGCTATAGACCGAGGCGGTCGCGAGCTTAGTGGTACTGGCGCTCGAACTAATGTTGATAATGCTGCCGCCTGCCGAGCCAAAGTACTTTGCTGCTTGTTGCGAGGTGAAAGAGTCGGTCGAAACCGGTTGCGGCAACACGAGAACATACCCCCTCGGATCTTCGACATTGATTACTGCACGCTCAATCGAAAGAGGGGAATGTGGTAATTCTCATGAACCCCTTTCCTTGTCAGTATTTGCAAGTTTTATTCTGTACTCAGCCTTTGCCCATGTATTTGCTTCCCCCTGTCACCAGCAGAGCACAGCGATTCCGATGTATCCGCGATGCGTTCACACTTCTCTATTGCGCGGTTGCAGCGTGTTCGATGATCTCGGCAACGGCGTCTGGATGGGAAACCATTACTACATGTGAAGCGCCATTTACTATGATCGTCTTCTTGGAGCTCGCGCGGTTCGCCATGAAAGACTGCACCGCTGCCGGAATGTTCAAGTCGCGATCGCCATAAATGAACCAGGACGGGATAGATTTCCATGCAGGCGCACCGGAGGCTTCATTTAACGCGGCTTCCATAATCGGACGCTGGGTACTAGCCATCAGTTGCGCGTCGTTAGCGGGCACATCTGCAGCAAATTGGGCGTGGAACTTGCTCTGCTGAATATACAGGTCTTTGCCACCATCGGGCAGGACAACCGGCGGCGCGAGGGTCGGCGTGAGCGTGCTGCCCGGATAACGTCCTGAGAGTTCGGCGGCAGTCTCGCCTTCCTCAGGAGCAAAGCCAGCAACGTAGACCAGTGCTTTCACATTCTTGTTTCCATTGACTGCATTGGTAGTTACCGAACCTCCGTAGGAATGCCCAACCAGCACGATAGGACCGTTAATGTCTTTAAGGACGCTAGCAACATAGTCTGCATCGCTCTTAACGCCACGTAGGGGATTAGCCACAGCAACGGTTGGGTAACGTTTTGTGATCAGTTTGGTCAATACCCCATTCCAACTGGAAGACTCGGCGAACGCGCCGTGGACAAGGACGATCGTAGGCTTATTGGCTTGTGCACTGGCACTATTCATGATGGCTCCGAGAGAAGTGATTGTAATGGTTCCTAAAAAGAGAATGACAATTAGAAGCAGGCGAATGCCGTTCCTGAAGCTGAGCATATTCATGTTGTGATTTCCTTTGAATTTATTTCGTTGGATAGGCTGCAACCGTGATGTGAGAAATTGACCGATGTGGGTTGCGATAACGAAGCGTTGCGAAGTGTCGATCGCATCATTTCACAGACCTGAATCATCGCTTAAGATCGGGCATTGTGAACGTCACTGTTTCGCTGGTGATTACTTTGTGTGTAGGGTCGGCTAGTTCGATCAGCACCTTGTGTGGACCAGGTTCCAGTCCGACTAGGATCAAGGTTTCGCCGCTGGTGTCAACAAAGTGCCACGGTGCGTTGTCAACAGTAATGTGGATATGTCCTATACGAGGCGATACATCTAGGGCACCTTCGCCGAACACTGGCAACACGCGCAGGTTCTCCGTCCGATACTGGATGAAGACACGTCCCAGGGACAGCGGATCGGAAAGCGGTGGATCGACAATCAGCTTGGGTGGTGCTTCATTTTTGATCGCGATCAGCGGAGATGAGCCGATGATGTCCTTGGCGCTTGGGGTATAACTGTCCATTGTAGATGGGTGTTTAAGTATGATTTGCATACTAGTTCCTTGGAGAAAGAGGAAAATTGCAAGATTGTCGCTTCGGAAAAGGCGTTAACGTTTTTTCGATTGCAATTTTTTATTCGCACAAATCAAGCAAATATGAATTACAGTCGTGATGGGAAAGATTGACTGTCTCTGAATTATCCAAGGAAGATTGGATTAGTCAGAGCAGTGTCACGCCTATGATGACCAAAACCTAATAAGGACAAGAATTACTGATAAATAGCAGTCAAAGAAACGATTGCTCTCTATTGCAAATGTTTCTTCAGTTCAGCAGCAGCCTGGACAAACAGAGAACGAACTGCTGGAACCTCGGCTAAACCATTGAGTAATCCGAAGTCATGAATCATGCCGTCGTACTGCACGAGCGTCACGTCTACTCCAGCTTCATCAAGCTTGCGTCCATAGGCTGTACCCTCGTCATGCAAAATATCACTCTCTGCCAACTGAATTAATGCTGGAGGTAAGCCTTTCAGTTGCTCAACCGTTGCCTGTAGGGGAGAGGCATATATATCTTTGCGCTTTTCTGGGTCAGGGATGTACATGTCATACATCCACTTCATCGTTGGTGTAGTCAAGAAACGTTTGTCGCCAAATTGGTGATAAGAATTCGTTTCAAAATCAGCATCGACAATCGGCCACATCATGATTTGTAGCTTGATGTGCGGTCCTCCTTTCTCCTTTGCCTTCAATGTGGTGACAGCCGTCATGTTGCCACCGACACTGTTTCCGACAACAGCCAGGTTTTTGCCATCAACGCCAATCTCTTCACCGTGTTCGGAAACCCATTTTGTCGCGGCATAGATCTCATTAATTGCTTGTGGATACTGAGCATCTGGTGTGCGCGTGTAGTTGACAAAGACGCCCACAAACCCGGAAAGCACAACGAGATAACGAACCATGCGCTTGTGGGTTGGATAATCACCCAAGACCCATCCACCACCATGAATAAAAATGAAAACAGGCAATGTGCCTTTGACCCCTTCAGGTCGCACGATATTGAGCGTAATCGTGTAACCATCAGCAGTAATCGTCTTCTCAGACTCTTCAATGCCGGAAAGATCGACTGGAACGGAAGCCTGAGCATCCACGAGTACTTGACGCGCTTCAAGCGGAGTCAATGTCTCTAACCCTACACCACCAGAATTCAGCTCTTTCAAAAATCCCTTCACTTCTCTGGAAAGGCGCGGATCATCTGCAACTTCCAAAATTTTTGCTGCTTGTGAATTTACTTGAGCAACCATGACATTCTCCTTTGATAAGTAGTAAACAAGCGGATGCTATGTATGTCACCAACTGGCAAGCCGAAGCTGACCAAACCAGCAGGATTAAATACGTGAATGTCTTTCAAATAAGGGGCAGTGCCAGGTACTTTTTCTTGGTATTTGTGGGCGCTACCGAGGTAAGGGTGCATCCCCAAATTGTCGTCGCGCAGGTCTTCTGGTGGCTCGTAGCGATTGCGCCAGAGGGCAATAGGCTCTTGCAAGTCGGCTAGTTCGGGACGCTAACGTGGGTGGTCAGAAAGCAGCGAATATGATCTGCGATCGCATTTCCGTCCTCTTCTAGGGCAAAGTGTCCAGTATCCAGCAAATGAAACTCAAGGTTCTGCAAGTCACGTTTGTAGGCATAGGCTCCCTCTACTAAAAAGCCCCGGTCATTTTTGCCCCACACCACCAACGTCGGTGGTTGATACTCACGAAAGTAGGCTTGCCATTGCGGATACAGCAACACATTGGATTGGTAGCTATATTTCAATGCCAGTTGAATAGCTAGGTTGCCAGGGCGATCGAGGAAATGTTGATCCAGAGTCCAAGTATCGGGACTGAGGTTTTCTAGATTCTTGACTCCTGTTGTGTAATACCGTTTCGTACCCTCCGGTGTCATAGTCTGGCGCACTTGCTCGGCATTTTCAGGTGTCTTACTCTGCCAATAGGCTCTCATTGGCTTCCAGAAATCACCTAACCCCTCCTCGTAAGCATTGCCATTTTGCACAATCAGCGTCTCTACCCGCTCTGGATTCTGCGTTGCAAGGCGATAGCCAATAGGAGCCCCATAGTCCATCAAGTAAAGACTGTAGCGTTTCAAGCCGATCGCATCGATAAAACCTGCTATTACTTCGGTGAGATGATCAAAGGTGTAATCAAGTTCATCTACCGCAGGCATTGAACTATACCCAAAACCAGGATAGTCAGGTGCAACCAAATGGAATTGATCAGCAAGCGCAGGAATTAAATTGCGGAACATATGAGATGACGTTGGGTAGCCGTGCAGCAGTAAAATTGTTGGATTATCACGGGAACCCGCTTCACGATAGAAAATATCTAAACCATCAATCGAGACTGTTCGGTATCTGGTCATGCGGTTGCTCCTTGTATGACACCACTGCCTAAGTGTTGTTTCAAAAACGCCAACGTGCGATCGCCTGCTAATTCTGCGACTTCTTGGCGATAAGCGGAACTACCCACGCGACTAAACCCGTGACTTACTCCTTCGTAGCGATAGATTGTTACCAGGGGGTTGTCTTCCAGTCCTTGCTGAATGGTCGCTTGAGCGCTTGGTGACACATACTCGTCATTTCCACTCATATGCAATATCAGCGGTTTCTGAATCTTTGTCGCCTCCGCTAAATTCTTGTCAATCTCAACACCGTAGTAACTGACGTTGGCATCCGCATCGGTACGTGTTGCCATGAAATATGCCAGTTTGCCGCCCAAACAAAAACCCACACTGCCGACCTTGCCTGTGCTGCTGGGATACTGCCGCAGAAAAGACAGACTCGCCTTCAAGTCTTCTACGCCGCTATCCACATCAAACGCTTGGAGTAGCTCAAAACCTTTAGTCCGCTGCTCCTTAATTTCAGAATCAAGCTGCACACCCGGTTCTAACCGCCAGTACAAATCTGGCACGAGCACCAGATAGCCTTCTTTGGCATAATCATCAGCCGTCTGGCGCATATTTTGGTTGACCCCAAGAATTTCCTGAATCAACACAATCCCCGCACTAGGCGGAGTACTGGGTACTGCTAAATAGGCGCTAAAACTGCCTCCAGACAAGGCTGGAATGGTTACACTTTGAGTTGTCATAGTTTCCTCTTGCGGGGATGTGTAATGATTGTGTCCAATTAAGGCAAGGTTCCGGGCGGTCCCAGAATTTCGTCGCCAACCTCGGCAGAAATGCGGTCATACAGCGCCATGTCTGCTGGTTCTGTTTCCTCCACCGTTCCGACGGTTTCAACCACCCGAGCAAAAGCACTGGGCGCAGCAACAACCAATCCGCGAGCTGATTGATCGCTGGACGTGGCGACCACATGAGGGGTGGTTGGAGGAATTAGATAACTGTCACCGGGTTTTAGCACCACCTTGTTCTCACCTGCCCAGACTGTGAACTCCCCTTCCAGCACATAGAGTTGTTCGGAATAGCGCGTGTGGCGATGCAGAGGTGTTTGTGTTCCAGGTGGGAAGTAACCTTCGATCAGATCGTACTGGCCTCCGGTTGTAGTGTGATCAGCGACGATGGTGAGACGAGTGCCAAATAACCAGAGAGTCTGTGTCATGATGTTCCTCTTGGTAAGTAATTTGTGTGATCAATACTCAAGCTTCTGACTCAAATTGAGAAAGCGTTCATGAATGGCCGCTGACTTAATGGCAAGTCAGCAGCCATACTTTGCGTTGATTAGGCAAGGACGGGTTGCAGCCGTGACGTGAGAAATTGCGTGATGTAATTTGCGATCGCATCCCCATCCTCTTCCAAGGCAAAGTGTCCGGTATCAAGTAAATGGAACTCCACGTCTTTCAGGTCACGCTGGTAGGGGTAAGCACCTTCGGCAGGGAAGATGTAGTCATTCTTACCCCAAACAATCAGGGTGGGGGGTTGATATTTGCGGAAATACTCCTGCCATTGCGGATATAACGGTGGATTGGTGCCATAGCTATAAAAGAGCGTCAATTGAATCTCAACATTTCCTGGCCGATCAAGGAAGAGTTGATCCATTGTCCAAGTGTCAGGGCTAATCGCTTCAGGATTGCGGACGCCGTTGGTGTACTGCCATTTGGTTGTTTGCAGTGTGAAAAAGGGTCTAAGCTTGTCAGCATTCTCAGGAGAACGATCTTGCCAATATGCCTTGATCGGGTTCCAAAACTCCCGTAGACCTTCCTCGTAGGCATTCCCGTTTTGTACAATCAGCGCTTCCATTCGCTCTGGATTTTTAGCTGCAATGCGATAGCCAATGGGAGCACCATAATCCATCACGTAGAGGCTGTATTTCTTGATGTCGATCACGGTAATGAATTTCTCCATGATCTCTGCCAGGTGATCAAAAGTGTAGTCAAACTCATCCACTGTGGGCATCGAACTGTTACCGTAGCCAGGATAATCGGGGGCAACCAAATGGAAGCGATCGGCAAGCGCACTCATGAGATTGCGGAACATATGAGATGAGGTCGGAAAGCCGTGCAAAAGTAGAATCGTCGGGTTATCACGAGAGCCAGCTTCTCGATAAAAGATATCTAAACCATCGATCGAAACCGTGCGAAATGTGGTCATGACTTTACTCCTTGTGAGTTTATTGGTAGAGGTGAAATTGTGGTCTGATGCTTGTCAATGATGATGTATTGTTCTGTTGCAATCTTGAGCGCGTGATTGATTGAGATAAAAAACGCTATCGCTGGAAATAGTCGCGCCAAGTTTTGAGTAGGGCTTCAAGTTGAGCAGCGCGGTGAAGTAACTCTGGATTATCCTCTTTGCCAACATAAAGTTGAGTAATATCGGCAACAGTGATATTGTTGTCATCCCGGCTCACAAACTCTAATGTGTCTCCGGCTCCGACTTCGCCCTCTTGCAAAATACGGAAGTAAAATCCGGTTCGATGACTTGCGAGAAATCGTTTAACCATATCAGGTCGTCCAAAGCGAATCCCAAGTTTGTAGCAGGGTAGGCGAGGTTGTGTCACCATCAGTTTTACAGTGCCGATCGCAAACAGATCACCAATGTTCACTTCCTCTTCTCTGAGCCCAGTGATCGTGAAATTTTCGCCAAAGATACCTGGCGGGAACTCTCTATCAGGCAATTCACTTTGCCAGTAATCATAATGATCGAACGGATAGACATAGATGACTTTGTCTAATCCTCCAGGAACGGTGAGATCAGCCTGTGCATCACCGTCTAAATTGAGCGATCGCACCATCACCCGTTTGCTGACTGGCTCTTTGAAAATTCCAGTGCTAACGGTTTTCCCTTTCCAGGTCACTTCACGCGGAAGTCCGACGTTGACAGAGATGAGTTTCATCGTTAACTCCAAAGTTTTAGACTTCAAATCTGTGCCATACCGCCATCGACAAACATCTCGATGCCGTTTACAAAGTTGCTGTTGTCTGAAGCCAGAAAAACAACAGCTTTGGTAATCTCATCGGGTGTACCGACTCTTCCCAGAGGGATCGTGTTAGCTTGGTTGGTCACAAATTCCTGTAACTGCTTGTCATTCAGTCCCGATCTGCTTGATGATGCTGCTTGAGGCCTGAAACGAGGTCGGTCACTTGACGTTGAGCCTCTGCGTTCAGTGAGTCAAAGTCGTCTAAAAAGAATTGACGTTCTAGCGTTAACTTCCGGGTATTGAGCAACCCTTCGATCTGCCAACCTTCGTCGCCTTTCGTTACGACGTATAGCGGCAGCGAATCTCGTGACGGTGAAGTTTCGGTTTGTCCGGGCAGTATTACCCTGATAACTACGAGCATGAGCGCGAGTTGCGAGTTCACGAAGCGGACAAAATCCACCTCACCCTCCAGGCGTGTTCCTTTGACAACCGTGTCGAACGCTTGCTGATGAAATGCAGCGATTTCTTTTCGACTCTTGAGATGGGTGCCCTCGAACGTGATGAAATCGGCAGTTTCGCTGAACGGGGCAGCGAAGCCTTCGCGGCTACCTCGATTCCAAGCATCAATCATCTGGCGATGGAAAGCACGGATTACCGACTCGTCAGCATTAGTGGTGGTTTGAGCTGCTGGTGAAATCATAGTTTTGAGTTTTCCTTTTAAGTGATAGACCAGTTTTCAAGCGGCATAGAGGGTGTTATGAACTCTTGTTCAAAAACACCGGTCAGGCGAACAGGCGCAACGATTCCTCCCAGAGCCGATCAGCGTTGTCCGGGTCGAGGGCATAGGGGGCAACGCCACTTATATAGCCGTTGCCGTTTGCGACGATGGTGGCTTCGTTGCAGTCCTCGAAGTAGCGCCCGCCGATGCCCTCCAGCAGCACAGAGCTCGCCAGCAGAACGGAGGTCGCTGCGCCCTGCTCCGGTGTTTTCTGCCGCTCAGGTGGAGTTTTAAGACCGTCAGTGTAGCGTTGGAGGTTGGTGGCGATCGCACCGGGCATTAGAGCGTTGGCGGTGATGCCATCCTTGAACCAGCGCGCAGTGGCCCCGACAGCGAAGAGGATATTTGCGGTTTTGGATTGTCCGTATGCTAACCACGGGTCATAGGGGCGAAACGCGAAGTGAATATCGTCGAATACCACTGGCGACATCAGGTGACTGCTGGAACTGACAGACACAATACGTGCGGCACCATCTTCAGCCAGTGCATCATGGAGTCCGATTGCCAGGGCAAAATGCCCCAGATGGTTGGTAGCGAACTGCATTTCCCAGCCTTCAGGCGTGTGCTGTTCGGGTGATGCCATCACACCTGCGTTGTTGAGAAGGATGTGCAGCGGTTCATCCCATGCAGCAACAAACTTGGCGATCGAGGCTCGGTTAGCCAGGTCAAGCTGGGCAACGTGAATGTTCTGGTTCCCTGTGGTAGCGGTAATGTCAGCCGCCGTCTGCGCTCCTGCGTCGGTGTTACGCACAGCCAGCGTCACCTCAGCCCCAGTGTGAGCCAGTGCCCGCGCCGTCTCTACGCCAATGCCCGATGCGGCTCCGGTGACGATCGCCCGCTTGCCAGAGAGAGCGATTCCCTCTGCTACCTCAGCAGCGGTGGAATGGCGTCCAAATGGTGTCGTAATCTGTGCCATTGTATGCTCCTTTAGAGATGTCGAGTGTTTTATTTGCGCTCTTTAATATCGGCAGATAAACTCCAGAGCAGGCGTGATGACCTGTGATCGGTCAGAGACCATCGCTGATTCCTAGACAGACGAATGGGCTGGATTTTGTACGTTGTAGTTGGCGAGAAGAGTTTGTCGAGTGGAACTTGCTTTAATTAAATCGGCTGCTTTTTCACCAATCATGATGGTCGGTGCGTTCGTATTGCCTGTGGTAATCCTTGGCATGATCGAGGCATCCACGACACGCAACCCCTCAATTCCATGTACTCGTAGTTCAGGATCTACCACCGCCATTGGGTCAGTGCCCATTTTGCAAGTGCCCACCGGATGCCACACTGTACTGCAAGTTTCCCGGACGTAAGCAACGAGTGCTGCATCACTCTGCTTATCAGCACCCGGAGCGATTTCCTTACCGCGAAACTCATCCAAAGCACTTGCACCGAACAAGTTACGGAGTAATTTAATCCCGACAACGAGCTTTTGCACATCAGCTTCACTTTGGAGATAGTTCATTTGAATCATCGGTGTGTCTTTGGGGTCAGGCGATCGCAAACTGACACTGCCAATGTTTTGGGGATGAGTCAAACAGACGAAACTTGTGAATCCTAAACCAGAGTGGGCATAACCAGGCGGTGCCAACACAGCCGGACCGAAGAGAAACTGTAAATCTGGCGCAGCATCCAGATTCCCCTCAGTATGCAAAAACATGCCAGCTTCACCGATACTACTGGTGCTTGCCGTGTGTAAATCCTGAGTTGCCTCGTGTGCCACGGGCACGACAGGGTGGTCTTGGAGGTTCTGACCAACTCCAGGCAAATCAGCCACTACCGGAATTCCCAGCGCTTGCAGGTGTTCTGCATCCCCAATGCCGGAAAGCAGCAGCAGCTTAGGCGAATCGAACGCGCCCGCACTTAAAATCACTTCGGAGTTGACCCTGACTTGGTGCAGTGTACCCTCATGCAGGTATTCCACCCCAACGGTGCGGGTACCCTCAAACAACAAGCGAGTCACCAACGCTCCTGTCGTTACAGTTAAATTGGGACGCTGGAGAATGGGCACAAGGAAGGCAGCAGCGGTACTATGCCGCTTACCATCCTTGATCGTCAACTGATAGAGTCCTGCTCCTTCCTGCTGCATTCCATTCGGATCGGGATTGTGGTCATATCCTAGTGCCACTGCTGCGTCTACAAAACGTTGGGATACCACAGCAGGCGCAATAAGATCGGTGACACTCAACTCTCCATCGACCCCGTGAAATTCGGATGCGCCTCGTGAGGAGTGTTCCGATTTCTTGAAGTAGGGCAAAACATCTTGGTAACTCCAACCGGGATTCCCCAATAACTGCCAGTGGTCATAGTCGTGAGGATTACCTCGCAGATAAATCATGATATTAATCGAACTGCTGCCCCCCAGAACTTTGCCACGGGGACAAAAGATTTTGCGGTTATTCAGGTAGGGTTCGGGTTCAGAGAAATAGCTCCAGTCCACAGAGGAGCCTTGTAGACTGAGGCATTGGGCAGGAATTTGAATCTCTGGTTTCGTATCTGGGTTACCCGCTTCGAGCAGTAACACGTTTGTGTCACTGTCTTGTGTCAGACGGTTAGCGACCACGCAGCCTGCCGAACCGGCACCAATCACAATATAGTCATAGTGAGTCATGAAAATCTTCCTTCTTTGTTGTCTGTAATAGCTTTAATTTTGTTATTGCGCGGTATATCTACCATCACGATGATTTGCCGACGACTTGCAATAACGATTGCTCCAGCTTGAGCTAATGCGTAGAAGCGAAGCGGCTGTCGGAGACATCACACTGGCTTTACCAATCTCCGATGTTTCACCTGTAACGAGTGCGACTTTTCCAGATAACGCGATCATTGTTAATTTTCTTGTTTACTAAAGTGAAATAACTAATGCAAGATGGTAGAAATAACCTAGGATTTGAAAGACCCAAAAATCTGACTTTAAAAACTTTTTTGTCTACTCCCTGCCTTTTATATTCTGCTTTCTTGCACTAGATTGTTCCTATTAATTAATAACTTGTGCGATCGGCAGGAGTTGAAGAAGTGTGATGTACTAAGGGTACGTCCTACCGATCGCTCAACTGCTGTTCTAATTCAGCAATCCGAGCTTGCAGAGGAGCCATCATCACTTCAACTTCTGTTTCTGAATAGCGGATGGGAATATGCTGAGGACAATTCTCGCTGGTGGCTTCTACGTGAAAGAGGATAGCGCGTTCAATTTCGGCAGGATAATTTGGAATTTTTAGTCGTTCAATTAATGCGGAATCCCCTTCAACATATTCGGCTCTTCCCCAAATCTTTATGCGTCTGCGATGCCGATAATCCATCAGGAACAAAAACGCTTTGTCATTGCCAGATAGATTGCCCACCGAGATGTACTGCACATTCCCAGAAAAGTCTGCAAAGCCGAGGGTTTTCTCATCGAGTACCTTCAGGAAACCAGAAGAACCGCCCCGAAACTGGATATAGGGATAGCCATTAGAACTGACAGTTCCCAAGTAAAACCCATCGAGTTGCGCGATGAATTCCTCAAGTTTGGGAGTAATCGAATCATTGGCAGGACCCTTTGCAATGTAGCGTTCATAGCTCTGCCGCGAACCCCGCTGTTCTTGTGCGACTTGCACTTCAGGTGTAAAAGCAATTTCTCCAAATTTACGTGGCATAATACCCTCTTAAGCTACAACAGGCTCTGCAATGCCAATCATGCCGACAAAACCAGAAAGATGTTTGACGCGATCGATCCAAACCAGCACATTTGGGTAATTGTCTAGGGAAATTTTGCCATCGGGGGCGAGAGCAACATAAGGGAAGACTGCCACATCGGCGATCGTCGGACGTTCTAACTCCAGCCATTGGCGATCGGCTAAACGATGGTTCAGTTGAGTCAAGATGAACGCTGCTTTCTGATTTGCCTGTTCTAGGTTGATGCTGGTCGCTTTAAACAGGTAGTACAAACGCGCTGCTTCTGGGCCTTGCCGAATTTCTCCTGCTGCTGTCGATAGCCATCGAATCACGCAACTCATGGGTTCTGCCTCTGAGGACAACCAAGATTCACCCCCATACTGCCTCCCCAGGTAAACGAGAATCGCTTGAGCATCCGGTAGAACAGTATTTCCATCGACTAATACTGGAACCTGGCCAAAGGGATTTAGAGCTAGAAATTCCGGCTGTTTGTGCGCCCCTGCTGACAAATCGACTTTAATCCATTCGTAGTTTAAGCCCAGCAATGAGAGCATTAATTTTGCTTTGTAGCTGTTGCCAGACAGTTCGTGACCGTAGAGCTTAATCATGGATTAGTCCTCCAAATTAAATAAGGTTAAAGAAGGACAATCAGCGGGAAGCGATTCCCTCTCTAGTGGGAACACAGAGGCGAATGCCGAAGGCGCACTCAGAGCGATCGCACAGAGGACATCCCAAATAGTAGAAATTTTCTTTGCACAAGGCTCAGTATCACTAGATTGAAGGCGATTCATAAATACTAGACCTCTTGTAAATCTTTAGTTCTATTACCTTGTTTTCCTGTTAAGAGTTCCCGAATAAGAGCAAAAAGTCTATTAATTAGGCTATTGGTCTAAATTGGGACATCCAGGTGAGGGAAGGGAACAGGGAACAAATATTTCTGTTAATTTGTCCTGGCGAATGGTTGGTAGCTATTAATTACTTACAGTGACAATGGCTGCCATCAATTGCTCAATATTCCAGAGGCTGGTATATCGAATTCCATTAATAAAGAGTGCTGGGGCAACCTTTACTCCACTGTGTAATCCACTTTCGATATCTTGATTGATGCGATTGATATGTACTTGACTGAATATATCTTGCAGAAATTGAGGGATATCAAGTCCTAAATTATTGGCATATTCCACAAGATGATCGTTTCCTAACTCTTGTTGATGGGTGAACAAAATGTCGTGCATTTGCCAAAACTGACCTTGGGCGGCTGCCGAAGCGGCCGCTTCGGCTGCACGTTGGGCATAAGGATGTATTTGCGGCTGTGGAAAGTGGCGAAATACAAAGCATAAGTCGTATAGCTGTTGCTGGATCGCCTTGATTAATTGGTGAGTTTCGCCACAAATAAGACATTGATAATCACCATATTCAACGAGTGCCACTGAAGCGCTCACCAATCCCTGAATATGATCTTGTTCAGAAATTGGCACAAGCAACCGATTATAATCACCGAGACTCATTGGCACCTCTTAGGAAAAAAGTGCAGCAGGTAGAGACAGATGATTGCTATAAAACATCTTTCAAATTTCGGTAAATCAATACCTCTGTGTTATCTGTTGCATACTCTCAATTTAGAGAGTTAAGTCGATTTTGTCGCTGAGAAAAGCCTCAGAAGATAAGCTGACAAGTTATGCAGATGATAACCTGACAAATTTGACAGGTATGACGCTATAAGCTAACAATGCCCCGCCTTAATGCAACGATCACGGCTTGAGTGCGATCCTCCACGCCCAGCTTACTTAAAATATGATTGATATGAAAGTTGACAGTGCGTTCAGTAATATGTAGGGCCTTGCTAATAACTTGGGTACTCTTGCCCGTTGTAATGAGTTGAAGTACCTCTAACTCGCGATCGCTCAATTCTGGACTCGTCATGCGCTCCAAGAGTTTGGCACCGACGCGGGGTGGAATGTGCTTCTGTCCTTTTTGAACTGCACGAATCGCGGATAACAATTCTTCTGGCTCAGCATCTTTGAGTAAATATCCTTTGGCTCCTGCTCGTAATCCCTGATAAATGTCTTCATCGCCCTCGTAAGTCGTCAATACGATAATCCGAGCAGCAGGAAACTCGGTGCAGATGGCAGTAATCGCAGCGACTCCATCCATCTGGGGCATTCGCAGGTCCATCAAAGTTGCATCTGGCTGTTCTTGACGAAAGACAACGAGTGCCTCCTGACCATTTCCCGCTTGTCCAACAACAAGGATATCTGGTGCTTCTTCCAGCATCGCGACCAAGCCCTGACGCACAACCGGGTGATCGTCTACAACCAGAACACGAATGGCATTAGGTTGACTCATGATGGTTTTTCCTGCTGATTTACAGACACCGCGATTTCTGTTCCTTGTCCAGGGGCACTCTGGATCTGGAGTTGTGCTCCAATGCGATCGGCCCGTTCTGACATCCCCAATAAACCAAACCCATTGTCACTAGAAGAACGATCGATTGTAAATCCCTGCCCATCGTCCTCGATCCGTAATATACACTGGGTAGGCTGATAGGTTAGTTCAACACGAATTTCAGTCGCCTTTGCATACTTTAGTGCATTAGTCAATGCTTCCTGTCCAATCCTGAGCAGATTATTCTCAACCTCAGAGGGTAGCGGATAGGGAATACCGATGGCTTCACACATAATTGTCGTACCAGAGGATGATTCTAACTGGGTTGCCAGTTGCTTGAAAGCGCTGAATAGATCGTTATTTTCCAATAAGTATGGACGGCGTAGCGCCTCTACAGAGCGGCGTGCCTCCGTGAGTCCAGTTCGGGCTAAGTTTTGTACTTGAGCCAGGTAAACCTGAGCTTTTTCTGCGTCTACCGTTATCTTGCTAGCAGCAGATCTAGCGTGAATGATAATGCCCGTGAATGACTGCGCCAGCGTATCGTGAATTTCTCGCGCCATGCGGTTGCGTTCTTCTAGGATAGAGGCTTCTTCGGCGCGTTTGCGATCGCTAATATCAAGAATCACACCCAACATTCGCACAGGCTGTCCGGCTGCGTCATAAATGCCTCGACCTCTGCCAACCAACCAGTGAATACTACCATTCGGGTAGATCACTTGATATTCAGCTTCAAAATCGGTATGAGTTGCTAGAGCTGCTGTAACAGCTTGCTCAATCCGATGAATATCTTTTGGATGAACGCGATCGCGCCATGCCTGATAGCTACTCTCAACTTCACCGGGGACCAACCCCAGCAATCGAGCGTGGTTATCGTTCCAGTTTGTTGTATTCTCCACGATATTCCAGTTCCAACTGCCGATGTGGGTGAAATCCATTGTCAGCCTGCGTTGCTCTTCACTCTGGCGCAGAGCGTTTTCAATTCGTTGGCGCTCTTCAATCTCCTGCGAAAGCAGCAAAGTCCGCTCAATTACTCGTTGTTCCAATGTTCGGTTATAGTCGGCTAGCAGTTTCTCTGCTTGTTTACGCTCAGTGATGTCTTGAAAGGCTGCGATCGCATAAACTACATTGCCCTGTTCGTCAAAGACGGGAGTGCCCCACACCTCAACAGGGATCGTTTGGTTATTTTGGCGAATTTCTACGTCATCAATCGTAGTGCGTTCGCCGCTCAACGCCCGGATGATTGGCATTTTTTCAGTAGGGTAGATTTGATCCGTTCCCGTCACATAAAATTGATAAGCCTCTGCGATTTGATCCGGCGGTACGGCAGGATCAATCCCTTTGCCCATGAGATTAATGCCCCGTTGATTGGCATAGTAAGGGCGACCCGTCGCATCAATGGCGGCAATTCCTACGGGAATCGCTTCTAAAAATTGAGCCATCTGACTTTCGCTCGCGCGGAGCTTTAAGTAGAGTTTGGCATTTTCGATCGCGATCGCTGCCTGGGTCGATAACAGATTCAACACCTGCGATCTAGCGGGTGTAAACGCTCCAGTTGCTGATTGATTTTCGAGATACAACACGCCGACGAGCTTACTTTGATTCAGCAGCGGCAAACAAAAAATAGATTGCGTTTGGTTGCATTGAATATAAGGTTCATTGATAAAATTACCTTCACGAGTGGCATCATTTAAGATGACAGCTTCATGAGTCCGGAGCACATACTGAATGATTGATTCGGGTAAGCGAGTTGCCATTGGAATTGATTGCAGCACTCGCGTAGCAGAAACATTCTCACCGTCATTGAATTCACAAGAAGCCTCGATCGCCCATTCTCCTGAGTTTTCCAGGAGCAGGCATCCAGTTTGGGCCCCAGCATTTTCAATTAAAATTTGCATTAAAGAACTGAGCAACTGCTCCAATTCAATTTCACTTGAAATTGCTTGAGCTGCTTTCATCACCGTTGCTAAATCGAGAGCAGTATTTGAGGTATTTAAGGTAGTTCCATTCGTAGTGCGAACTGGTGTAGAAACTACTTTGGACGACTGAGGAAATAGTTGAGGATAGCGAGTTTCTAAATCCTTAACCTTTGCCGTTGCTCCCCAGCGTTCATAACAGTAATGAGCTTCCTTCATGTAGAGCTGGGTAAACTTTTCCAAACCTCTCGCTAGATAATGCTTGGCAGCTAATTCGTATGCTAACGCCTCTTCCTGGATATATCCGTTTTCTCTAGCTCCTTGAATCGCTTGTTCGTAAAACCCCTCAGCCTCTAACAACTGACCCAAAACTCGCGCTTTCTCTGCCTCAACTAGATGATACTTATGCAAAAAATTCATAGGCGCATGAAGTGCCCACTTGTGCAGTTTTTCCTGATTGTTGATTACGTTAGGGAGCAATGCTTTTTGTTCTGTATCAGGAACGGATGAATAAATTGCCAATCGGACTAAAGAGTCATAAAAGCGAAGCAGTGGCATCGTTACCTGCCCTGGTGCACCTTTTAGATACCCCTCAGCCGCATTTGCACTCTTTAACGCTTGAGTAAACTGCCCAAATAAATAGCATAGGATCAGCTTGTTGATATAGAAATATTGAAATCCAAGAGAATCATTGTTTGCTAAATAGCGGTTCAATCCCTGTTGCTCCTTGTAAACAACGCCTTGTAAACAGCAGGGGTTATTAACCTGTCCTTGTAAGTTAAGCACTGCTTGCCAAAAGATTTGATGGTAATTTAAGCAAGTTTCCTGCTTCAATTGGGCGATGGCACGGCTGTAATTTTCCATCTCCTGTTCTAATTCTGTCAGTTCTAATCCACTGAAATATAAATACTCACATTTTTGGTAAGCCGCTAAACCTGCAAACATGAAATCTCCGGTTTCTACTCCGCTGGAGTAACTTTCCTGCAATAGGGATGCAATCTCCCTAAAATGGGACTTTCCAAAGCTGATGCCTTCTGCAACAATTAGAAAGGTTTTGCTTTTAAGTTCTTGCACATTCAGCCTTTCCACAAGGTTGAGGGCGAGTTGACCCAACTGATGAGCTTTCTCTACATCCTGAGTTGCTGCGGTGATAACGACTCCATAACAAGAATAGGCAACCGCAGAAGTGGGTGCATTGCCATATTGAATCGATAACTTGACTTGCTCACATGCCATTAGCCAAAACAGTGCAGGTGCAGCCTGAAAGGCAGGAGAAGCGATATTTGAAATAATCCGCATGGCTGCCAATTTACTGACATCTGTCATTAAAGGTAAATGCACTAAATCTTGAATATTCCTTCCTTGCAGAACTTCTCTTGTTTCTGAAAGTGCTTGTTGAATCTGCAATTCTGTGGGCAGTTCTGGCAGGTTTAGCCCTAGTTTTGCCAACACTTTCAACCCGACTTTAATCGCCTCTAACTTGTAAGTTTGTGCTACATAGGTTTTGATTGTAACCTCATGAACTTTCACTTCATCTAAAATGGTTATGGCTTCTTGCAAAACAATAGTAACCCATTGCTCCATCGCCAGAAAGTCACCAGATAGATAGGCAGTTTCTGCGGCTTCTTCATGGAGAACCAAACTGAGGTCATACTGATGTTGCCAACTATCGGTTGTGAGTAACTCGATGCCTGCAATTGCATACTTCAAACCTGTACTATAGGCAGTTGCCGCTTTGGCTTTTTGGGCTGCCATTAAGCTGAGTCTGGCAATGCTGTTTCGTTCCTGCTGAGAGACGATGAGATCAACCCCTGAATTGAGATGATCGACAATTTCAAAAAGCCGCTCTGATAGCTGTTCTGGCAAAGTCTTTTCAAGTAAATTGCGACCGATTTGAAGGTGAACAATTTGTTGGTGCGACTCATCAATCAAGGCATAGGCAGCTTGCTGCACACGATCGTGCAAGAACTTATAGTCTTGAACTAATAAGTCTTCGTCTAATTCAGATAGCGGTTGAATGAGACCAGCTTGGATTGCTGTTAATAAGTTTTGGAAAACTGCTTGAGGAGATTGATCGCAAACAATCGCCAACGTTTCCAAATCAAACTCAGCCCCAACACAAGCGGCTAAGCGGAGAACTTGCTGGGTGTTCTCTGGCAATTTCTTCAACTGGCTCAGCAACAACTCCACCACATTATCAGTGATATCTTGAGCTTGGATTTGATCAATGTTCCACTGCCAGCTTAAGTGTCCCGCATCAAAAATCAATAGATTTTCGCGATACAGCACCCGCAAAAATTCATTGACAAAAAAAGGATTGCCATTGGTTTTGTATAGAACTAATTCAGCTAAGGACTGAACAGTGTCAATATTCTGATGTAGGGTTTCAGCAATCAACTGGCTTAATGGCTCCAGCGTCAAAGGTGCCAGGATCATCTCCTGAAGCACTACCCCTTGCTTTCGCAGGCTGTCCAGCGTTAATAACAGTAAGTGGGCTGAGTTCACCTCATTATTTCGATAAGCTCCGATCAGAAATAGGGATTGGGTTTGCTCATCCAGCATCAGCAACTCGATTAACTTGAGTGTGGCAGAGTCTACCCACTGCAAATCATCTAAGAAGATCGTAAGGGGATGTTCCTCTGAACAAAACACTCGCACAAACTGCTGAAAGACCCGATTGAAGCGGTTCTGAGCTTCCATTGCTCCAACTTCAGGAACAGCTTGTTGCTGACCGATCATCAGTTCTACTTCAGGAATTACATCAATGATGATTTGTCCATTGGTTCCCAATGCTGTGAGCAGACGCGATCCCCACTGTTGCAATTGCTCGTCGGGTTCACCCAGCAGTTGCTGCACCAATTTTTGCAGGGCATGGGCGATCGCACTGTAGGGAATATTGCGCTGAAATTGATCAAATTTACCAGAGATAAAATAGCCGCGCTTTTGGGTGATTGGTTTATAGAGTTCCTGCACTAATGCTGATTTCCCAATTCCAGCATAGCCAGACACCAACATCATTTTGGCTTTAAATCTTGGGTTGCCCGTTTGTTTCCTCTCCCAAGTCGCTTCTGTATTGTTCTGTAAAGAAGCGACGCGATTGTCCTCCGGACACGCTACGTAATCTGCGCTAGCTTGCGGCTTCTCCAACGGAGTACGCAGCAGCGCTTCGCTATCGAAAGCTGCTAGTAACATTGCAACTTCCTTATCCCGTCCATACAGTTTTTGTGGAACTTGAAACTGATCAGAAACATCTTGAAGACCTAGTTGAATACTATCAATTCGACCAGTTTCTTGTAATTGATGAACACAGAGTTCTAAATCGGCTTTGATTCCCCAAGCACTTTGATAGCGCTCCTCCGCATTTTTCGCCATCAATTTCAAAATAATATCTGAAACGGGTTTGGGAATCGTTGCATTCAGTTGGTGAGGTGGAATAGACTGTTTGGCAATATGACAATGGACTAGCTCAAGAATGTCCGTTGTTGGAAACGGTAGGTGTCCAGTTAGAAGTTCGTAGAACGTCACACCGAGTGAGTAAAAATCGGTGCGGTAATCGAGCGAACGGTTCATGCGCCCTGTTTGCTCTGGAGACAGGTAGGCAAGTGTCCCTTCTAACACATGCGGGCTTTTGAACGTTGGATGAGTGTGGCTAAATTGGGTAGCAATCCCGAAGTCAATGATTTTGACAACGCCAGTATTCGGATTAAGGACGATATTGCCGGGGTTGATGTCTTTGTGGATGACATTAGCGGCATGAATTCTGCCCAGAATATCTGTGAGGTTGATCGCAAGCTGGAGAAACGTGGATAAGGGCATGGGGCAGAAGGTTTCTGGGCGCTTGTACATCCATTGCTCTAGGGACTCCCCGCCAAAATCTTCTAAGAGAATGACGAGAGTGCGTTGATACTCCTGCTGGCTGTATGCCTTGACAACTCCTTCCTCTTTGAGGGAACGGGTAATTTTATATTCCTGTCTGTAGCGAGTTAGTTCTTGGGGAGAGGGATAATTTTGCTTGAGCATTTTTATGACGATAGCTTGATCGTCAGGGACGCTGATGCCCCGATACACCAGAGAATTAGAACTTTCGTAAATTTTGCTTAGAATAGCAATACCCGGTAGAGCAACCATAGAGCTTCTCTGGATGAGTACGATGGGAGATACCTCAAACTATAGAACCCATTGAAGATTTTTAGCGAGATCGGTAGAGCAGCCGTGAGCCCCTAAAAGCTCTTTTTAGCCGTGATGCCGATGCAACCGAGCGGTATCGACATACAACCAGCCGCCGATGCGGTGAGACTCATCAAACAAGCTCAATCGGTAAGACAAGGCCCGCCCCAAGCAGTAATGTTTTTGAGTCGGGCAGTGAAGGGGACAAAACTCAAAACTGAAGCAATGGAGTTGTTAGGAAAACTTACACCCACCATCAAAGTGTTCAAATCAGTCATTAGACCTCTTGCGAAAGTGCGCTCGTTCTAGGTAAAATAAAAGAAATAATTAGCTCCCATAATATGAATTACGAA
>NZ_JAUBQW010000296.1:0-1532 GCF_036701485.1 Microcoleus sp. Pol11C3
CTTGCACTTTATTCTCGATCGCGCGCTCAAAACCCAGGCTACCTCAAGTGCGATCGATATATTCAGCAAGCCCTAATGAATTCTTCAGTCCTCATAGCGAGGACTTTAGCTTTGAGGCAGGGGTTTCAACCCCTGCCGGACTGCCGGACTCAGGGCTTAGCGTTAAAGGCCCGCCCTCGAATTTAGCTATTTAACCTTGCAGCTTACCGCCCAGATTTTCTCGGCGATTTACTGTCAGCCCGCGAGCGACGGATCAGTACGCTCATCACCTGCTTCGGATTTGCCGCACGCTGTACCGGACTCCAATCGCCCACTTCTGCAAATCCCAGCCGGTACAAAGTGAGTATGGTTTCCCGGACACCCTTGGGCGAACCGACAACCGTTAACAACACCACTTCCTGTTCGCATACTGCTGCTGAGTCGTCATTTGGGCGCTCAAATTTGTTGTCGTCAGGCACGAATTCCTGTGACATAATATGTTCTCCTGGTTTTGGGTTTTCTAGAAAAACCCAAAAACCCAGCCGCCCCGCATTTCAAGACATAGCAGGGCGGCTACAGAGGATGTTAAAATGCTCCGTTAGCCTCCAGACTGCTGATTCCAGTTTGGCGGTTAGCTGTCCATTGCTGTTAGCGCAGCTTTGGGCAGTGCAACTAGATTTTTGGGCGACGCGGGCTGCCTCCTCTACAAGCAAGCAACCTCTCACTTCAAAGCGTAGCCGCAGAGGGGGGCCGTCGTCAATCCATTTTGGATTTTAGATTTTGGATTTTGGATTTTGGATTTACTCGTTACCAGCATCAGCGGCTGGAAACCAGTGAGTTGGGCCGAAATGCTAAATTAAAAGTAATGTTGCTTTAGTACAACCATGTCCAAACGACTCACCATTGCCCAAGCACAGCAGCAGCTTCCAAACCTACCCCAAGAACTTATCAATGAGCCTATCATCATCACTCAAGATGGCGTTCCCGTTATGGCTGCAATGAGCTACACGCATTTGACTGAACTGTTAGAAACCTTAGATATTCTCACCGATACAGAATTCGTTGCCAAATTACGCGAAAGCATCACCCAAGCACGGCAAGGCGAAACTATTTTCTGGGAAAATGCCAAAGCAAAATTGGGACTGTGAATCACGAAGAAAATGCTATCGAATATGAGATTTAGCTTACGCCACTGGCACTGGAAATGTTGGAGGCAGTCAAAGATCGACGAGAACAGGAAAAATTGCGCGATCGCATCGATCAACTAAAAGTTGAACCACAAAAGCAAGGCAAAGCCCTTGTAGATAACCTATCAGGATTTCGCAGCATCCGAGCTGTTGGACAGCGCTATCGTATAGTTTATCAAGTCGAACAAGATCGAGTTCTAGTTGTTGTCGTGGGATTAGGGAGACGTAAAGATGGTGACAAAAAAGACATTTACACCATCTTAGAAAAACTGTTAGAGCCGTGATTGTAACTGGGTGCATCTCACTTTGGCAAATACATCAAATTGAAAGTTGACCGTTGAGATAAGCACAGCGAAGAGCAAGGAT
>NZ_JAUBQW010000297.1:0-1528 GCF_036701485.1 Microcoleus sp. Pol11C3
ACATTTTGGGGTCTTATATTTTTCACTCCTTTCAAGTCAGTTATATCATACCTCATCTTTTCGATAAATGCTATACAATTGCAATTCATACATCCAAGGGCGGGGTTGGTAAAACTACTTTAGTTGTCAACATTGCCTATGAGCTGGCAAAACTAGGTAACAGAGTTTTAGTTATTGACTTAGACGATCAAGCCCATGCCAGCCTATCTTTGGGGGTCAACAAAGCTGATGAGTTTGACAAAGCTTCTACCTTAGAAGAATTTGACAAAGTTTTGGATTCTTTTCTGGAGAGAAAAGAAGTTATAGAGTTTTTGAAAGACTATGACACCCCAAGTTTTAAGTACAAAGAATATATCAAGAGTTCCCCTATTAATAAAGTTTTTAGTGAAACAGGCTGTTCTGGGAAAATAGATGTTTTACCCAGTAGCTACAAAACTAAAGATTCTGCTCTCGCCAACTTGATCGGTATTCGTGAAAAGCGATTAAATAAGGCTTTGCAACAATCCGATATAGCTAATGATTACGATTATGTACTTATAGATACACCGCCAAGCGCTACTACGATCACTAGCAATGGACTCTATGCAGCTCAATATGTGGTTATCCCATCCCAGATGGAATATCTTTCAGTCTATGGCATCAGAACCCCAATTAGCCGAGCTAAAGAAGTTCAAGAGGAAATGGGAAAGCGAGGAGCAATTCTGGGAATTGTACCAATGATGACAGAAAAAAATGTGAAAATCCATAATACAATTAAGCAGTCAGTACAGCAAAGATTTCAGGGACTCACGATTCTGCAAGAAATAAAGAGAGCTGCTGCTGTTGGTCAAGCATCTCAAGTACGTCAGCCTATCTCTTTGTTTGCTGAACATAATAAAGGAGCAGCCGAAGTTGCAACGCAATTCTCAGCATTGACCCAACAGATAATGATAAGAATAAATCAGATTGAAAGTTCAGTAGGAATGTAGAAATGGTAAAATTTTATACGGGGATTGAGAGTCAGCCTAGCCTTGTTGTTTTAAATCAGATAGAGGTTTCTCGAGAAAAATCGGGAATTTCCAAGTCTGATTTAAAAAAAGTTTCCGAAAGCTTAAAGGTGTGGGAATTTAACTTAGCCCTGCCAATTGTTTGTATTACTGATGAGGAAGACAAATACCACTTGCTAACTGGGCTACCAATCTATGAAGCAGCAGTTGAAGCAGAGCTTGAGCGAATTTGGGTATTTCTAATTGCAGCTAAACAATCAGAAGCAGAAAAGGCTATTGAACAAGCTGTTTTACAGTCAAAGTTGAATGAAAGGGTTGTTGAGCCTCAAGACATTACAGATTTCTTGGATTTCATTAACAATCCCCAATCTGACCTTACCTCAATCCCTGGAGTCAAAGATGGATACGCAAAGCTGATCCGCGATAAGCGTGTTTACAGTTCTCTGGAAGATATGCAGAAAAAACTATAGCAATCCTAAATGATTTTCTAGACCTAGAGCAATCCTAATTAATTTTTTCCGTGCAATTATATTTATGTATTT
>NZ_JAUBQW010000298.1:0-1528 GCF_036701485.1 Microcoleus sp. Pol11C3
TTGAACCAACACTCAATGGAACTGCTGCTCGAGCGAACCCTTAATTAATTTACGAATGATTTGCGAGCGCTATATAACTTTATCTACTTTCGGAAAACCAGGGCTAGTTTTGTATAAATATTATCGGTTCTCGGGAAAGTTGACGCCCTAAACCAGGTCTTACGGATGGTGAGAAACCAAAGTAATTACTGTCACCTCCGGCGGACAAAATAGCCTCCCGGGCGCATAAGTTCCCAAACCGCGATTCACGTACAGCAAATTACTCCCAACCGAATGCAAACCGCTAGCCCATTCCCAGTGAGTAACTACTCGATCACCAGCCCACACAAAAGGAATGAACTTTCGGATTGGTTGAGGAATCAAATAGCCAATTTTTCTGACCCAAGCGAACAAAGGCCCGATACCGGGAATAACGATTTGACCGCCGTGAGTGTGCCCAGACAACTGCAAATCAATCCGCCAATTTTGCAGTTTTTCAGCAGTATCAGGATTGTGAGACAATACAATCCGAGGAATCGCGGGATTTATTGATGCCATTACAGGTTTAGGCGCAAAATCGCCCGACCAAAAATCTGCGAACCCAACTAAAGCCAATTGCGACCCCAAAGGATAGATTGCTTCGTTGTACAAAACCCGAATCCCGACGCTATTTAAAGCATTAGCAACCTCTCTCTTTGCCCCAGGCCAATAGTGGTCGTGATTGCCCAAAACCGCGTAAATTCCCGCCCGACTTTGCAAGCTTTTCAATCGCTGCACTAAATCGTAAATAGGTGCGGGGTCGTAGGTAATAAAGTCGCCAGTTAAAAAAATCAGGTCTGGTTCGGCTTCATTTGCTGCAGCAATCGCCTCTTCTAGCAACCATTCTGACAGCCGCACCCCGTCATAGTGAAAGTCAGTAAGCTGTACAATTTTAGTACCCGATAGATTTGCTGGAAGATTGGCGATTGGTATTGTTAAATACTCTATTCGCAGTTTCCCAGTTAATAACCTGTGCATAAATCTAAAGTTTATTGATGACAGAGCGCCACCTTTAGCTTAGCAAATAAACAAGCAAGACTGCAAAACTAGATATTCTTCCCTTTTCCTTCTGTCATCTAAATAATGACTACTAATTGCTGACTAATTACTACAGTCCTGGACGTAAAAACGGGAACTACTCAAGAAAATTGAAACATAAATTCCAAATCTTCATTTAGGCTTTCTTTCAAAGTTGTTTTGGTCTTACGCGCCCAACTACTACAGCATTTTTATAATATTTTTATAAAATTATGACTTGCGTAACAAACTGTTTATAACGCGCTCGCTCTTCTTCAGACTGGCATTCCCCGCCCCGCATCTATACCTTTTCTAAAAAATGTGAGGTACAGGTTGAGATTTTAGATTGAGGGATTGAGGGATCGATACCTCATCTTTATGATAACTGCTATATATTCTTTTGCCAATTTTCAAAGCTGATACGGAATCCGGTTGTCATAGGTCTGTTATAATTGCTGAAAAAATCGAGCAAAAATAGCCATGCCAAAAAAAG
>NZ_JAUBQW010000100.1:0-17675 GCF_036701485.1 Microcoleus sp. Pol11C3
ATTTTGGGTATTGCTCCTCTAGTTAACCCGGAAGGTGCGGGTGCAGCGAGCCGCCGATCGCTAGGGAATGCGATCGCCGGGGGGATGGTGGTTTCTACTTTCTTGAGTTTGTTTATGGTGCCGATTCTCTATGTGGTGGTTGTCTACTCTATCGCTTTAGGAAACGCGATAGAGTAGACAATCTACCCGAGGATGGCACAATTTTGAACGGCAAAACGACTCCCCACGAGGAGATTGAACGCGATAAAGTATCGCCGTTTTAGTTGGTAATTAGTTCCTTTAACTATCCTGTTAATGGTTCTTGCTTCAAAATACCCGACTATCTGTGCCACCGACTTTTTTATTATTGCGACGCTGTGCGGCCACTCTCGGAGAAGATTTTTTGTGCAGGTAGCGATCGCCCGATCGCCCCCCATCGTGCAATAATGATATGACTTGCACAAAAGCTCTATTAGTAGGTAAATCTTGCCTACCTTACCGCTACATATAGCGTCTGAACTGTCAACCCGTGCAAGTTCCCAATTAAACCGGCTGTTGCACTACACAAATTTTTCCTAATGGCTGAAGTCCCCCTAAATCCCGCAGAACTTGCAGAAGCCCTCAACGGCTTTACCGATATCAATTTCCAATTGCCAGACCCCGAAGACGAACAAATACCAGAGTTTGACTTTGAAAATCAGGTTGACAATGCCTGGAAAGTGTGCGATCGCTTCGACTTGCAAACCGACATCTGGCGGGGACGCATTCTCCGAACAGTTAGAGACAGAGAAAAAAAAGGTGGCGAAGGACGCGGCACTGGCTTTTTGAACTGGCTCAAAGAAAGAGAAATTGGCAAAAGTCAAGCCTATTCTTTGATAGAATTAGCTAATAGTGCCGATACTCTGATCCAGCAAGGAGATTTAGACCCAAATTCCATTAGAAACTTCAGCAAAAGAGCCTTTGTAGAAACCGCCAAAGCATCTCCCGAAGTGCAGCAAATGGTAACAGATGCTGCAGCAAGTGGCGATCGCATTACCCGCCGCGAAGTCAAACAACTCTCCGACGAATGGATGGCAATGAACTCAGATTTATTGCCAGAAGAAGTCAAAGAAAAAGCATCTACCGGTTCTCTACCTTCCCGCTACCTCGCTCCTTTAGTCAAAGAAATGGAGAAACTCTCCCCATCTCACCAAAGCGAAATTCAAAAAGAAGTAGCAGAAAATCCCGACGTAGATACTGTCAAACAGCTAACATCCGACGCCAAGAACTTATCAAAATATCTCGACGCCGCCGCCCAAGTGCAAGCTCTGAATCAGTCTCACTTAGACATGGAAATGGCATTAGAAGAATCTTTGCGAGTAGGCTGTTTGGGAACCACCGCCGACGTTGTAAAACAAGCCGCACAGCTAGAACAAACAGTAGTCAAACTCTACACAATTTGGAAGCGTTTAGGCAGTTTGGCAGATAGATTGTACGTGGATACAGGAGCAAGCACACCCAATTTGCGGTTGCTTTTGGGATGCTTGGACAGTCTTTCGGGAGAAAAGATAGAAGTGGATTTCGGAGACGGAGAACGCTCTATTCGCTTGCAAATTTTCAGCGAATAGCTCAACATTGACCGCAGATCAACGCTAACATCCCCGCTGATTATCTGCGTCGAGTCCTGTTCATCTGCGGTTAAAATTTTTGATTTTTTTCCAAAGATAGCGGGGATGCAAATAACGCCGATATTTGGTAACGACTTCTTTCCCCAACAGCACCACGCTAATCCAAAAACAAACTTCTGCCCCAACAGCCAGAACGACAGATAAAGTAGTTTTTTGGGTAATGTCCAGCGGCAGGAAGGGCACAACAAATAAGACGGCCAACCACGGTAGAAAAGATACGATAAATAAAAATAAACCGAGTTTTTTCATAGATTCACATAATACAGCTTTGATATGCCCTTTATCTCTTAGTCCGCTTAAAGTGGACTTCGTTTGTATAGTAGCGAGTTCAATCGCCTCCTTCACTACAAACTCACCTAGCGCCATCAATGTCAGCAACAGGCAAGATGCCTGTTCCACAAGAAAGTTAACTCTTTGTGGAACAGGCATCTTGCCTGTTCTTGAGAATGGTTCCACAAATGACTACAAACTTAATTGCCAATCCCTCTCCAACTCAATTCTTAATCCCCGTCGCCGCAATCCCCCGAATAAACTGCCGTTGACCGGCTAAAAACAGCAATACCACCGGCACTGTTCCAATTACCACCGCCGCCATCAACAACTGCCAACTGCTAGTAAACTGTTCCTGAAACTCAGCCAGAACCAACTGCACAGTCCGCAACTCCGGCCGCGTCGTAAACACCAGCGGCTTAAACAAATCGTTCCACTCCCCGATAAAGGTAAACAAAAACAGCGTCACCAAAGCAGGGCGGGCCAAAGGTAACATCACCTGCCACAAAACCTGCCAGCGGTTAGCCCCATCCAGCATTGCCGCCTCCTCTAACTCCACGGGAACAGTCATAAAATACTGGCGCAGCAGAAAAATCCCAAAACCGTTAGCCGCCGTAGGCAAAATCAGAGCCCCGTAAGTATTCAGCAGATGGCCCCACTTCAAAACCAAGAAAATCGGAATCACCAAAAGCTGAAACGGAATTACCAGCGTCGCCAAAACCCCCAAAACTAGGGCCTGTCGCCCCCGAAACTTCAGCCTGGCCAAAGCATAACCGGCCAAAGCAGAAGTCACAACCTGAAAACCAGTCACTGCGATCGCCACTAGAGTAGAATTAAGGAATGCCAACAAAAAATTGCCACGTCGCCAAGCCTCCTGATAGTTCGCAAAAGTCAGGTCTGTGGCCTTGACACCGACACCAGATGGTGATAGAGAAACCAAAAATACAGCAGCCAGTGGCAGCAGCACCAGCCCAGCACCCGCTAGCAACAAAATAAAACTCAGCAGTTCCAGCGCTTGAGACCTGTCAAAGGATTTACCCATAAATTTGTGAATTAACCTAAAATAATAAGCCTGTAAGGTTCTCGCACCCGATCGCCCCCCAGATTCCCATACAACATAATATGTCGTAGAGGGAAAGAAGGAGTACCCAGGGAGGAACTTGTAATTAAGATATAATGTTATAGATAGAGTTGGTACTGTAAAACCCTTAAGGGTGGAGACATAGACCGTCTTTCTATAATCTATTTTCCGGAAAAAGAGCGACTAACGACTAATTCAAGTAATTAGTAAATAGATAGCATTCTAGCGATAGTCTTTCTGGAGTGTACGACGGCAATAGTCCGGCAAACACGCTGAGGACGCCAGTTTTTCCCGGAACGTCAAAGAAAATTTCTTTGTCGAAAGAATCCTCAGCTATAATCTCTGATTTAGATGGGGTGCGTTCAAAAAAGGTAAAGTGCACTGTCACTGACCCCCAATTTTAAAGGGGTTTCCAAACATCCCACAAGCTTATATGAGGAGACTACATATCTATGCCCCAGCTTGAGGCTAGCCCAACAATTGACTTTCAAACCGAAACTTACAAAGATGCTTACAGCCGCATCAACGCCATTGTGATTGAAGGCGAACAAGAAGCTCACGACAATTACCTGACACTGGCCGAACTGTTGGCTGACAAAAAAGCAGAGTTAATTGGCTTGTCCAAGATGGAGAACCGCCACATGAAAGGCTTCCAAGCTTGTGGCCGGAATCTTAAAGTCACGCCGGACATGGCATTTGCCAAGCAGTTCTTTTCGGAACTGCACAGAAACTTCCAAACGGCCGCGGCTCAAGGTCAGATTGTAACTTGCTTGTTGATTCAATCGCTAATTATCGAGTGTTTTGCGATCGCAGCTTACAACATCTACATCCCCGTCGCCGATGACTTTGCTCGCAAAATCACCGAAGGCGTCGTCAAAGAAGAATACAGCCACCTCAACTTTGGGGAAGTCTGGCTGCAAGCTCACTTTGAGGCATCCAAAGCCGAACTAGAAGCCGCCAACCGCCAAAACCTGCCCATCATCTGGAGACTGCTCAACTCTGTCGCAGACGATGCCCGCGTCTTGGGAATGGAAAAAGACGCTTTAATCGAAGACTTTATGATTGCCTACGGCGAAGCCCTCGGCAACATAGGCTTTAACAACCGCGATATTATGCGGATGTCAGCACAAGGTCTCGCAGCCTAGTTAATTGGAAAATAAGGAATGGGAAAAAAATTAAAAATTAAAAATTAAAAATGGGATAACTCATTTTAAAATATAAATTTTTAATCTTCCCATCTTCCATCTTCCTTCTTCCATCTTCCTTCTTTCAACTTCCTTCATTTGACAACTTAATGTTTGGTCTAATCGGTCACTTAACCAGCTTAGAACACGCCCAATCAGTAGCTAACGAGCTGGGCTATCCAGAATATGCCGATCAAGGTCTCGATTTTTGGTGCAGCGCACCGCCCCAAATAGTTGATCAGATCACGGTAACAAGCATCACTGGACAAAAAATAGAAGGCCGCTATGTGGAGTCCTGTTTTCTGCCAGAAATGCTAGCGACTCGCCGTATTAAAGCAGCCACTCGCAAAATCCTTAATGCGATGGCACACGCTCAAAAAAACGGGATTAACATCACTGCTTTAGGTGGCTTTTCTTCGATCATTTTTGAGACTTTCAACTTGCAGCAAATTAAGCAAATTCGCAATCTCAAGTTGGAGTTCGAGCGCTTCACCACTGGTAACACTCACACGGCATACATCCTCTGCCGCCAAGTAGAAGAAGCAGCCCCCAAATTGGGGATTGAACTTTCAAAAGCCACTGTAGCCGTTTGTGGTGCTACTGGCGATATTGGCAGTGCTGTGTGTCGCTGGCTCAATCTTAAAACAAATGTAGCAGAATTGTTGCTCATTGCCCGCGACAAAGAACGATTGCAAGATTTGCAATCGGAATTGGGGCGAGGCAAAATTATGGATTTGGAAGAAGCCCTGCCCCAAGCGGATATTGTAGTGTGGGTAGCCAGTATGCCCAAGGGAGTAGAAATTGACCCTAAGACTTTGAAGCAACCGTGTTTATTGATTGATGGTGGCTATCCGAAAAATTTGGCAACTCAGGTTCAGCATCCAGAAATTTACGTACTCAATGGCGGCATTGTGGAGCATTCCCTCGATATTGAGTGGAAAATTATGAAGATTGTCAATATGGATGTACCGGGCCGACAGTTGTTTGCTTGTTTTGCTGAATCAATGCTGCTGGAATTTGAAAAAATGTATACCAATTTTTCTTGGGGACGGAATCAAATTACTGTGGAGAAGATGGAGCAAATCGGTCTTATTTCTGTCAAACACGGTTTCCGACCTTTATTAATGTCAGTTTGATGTTAAGAGTCAACAGTTAAATTTGAAATTTTAACTGTTGACTATTTCGTTGGAGCGGAATAATATTTTTCGGAGTGGAGCGGGAGCTTCCCGCTCGCGCTATATGATAATTAGGATGTGACCGAATTTGATATCATACAAAATTTAAAACTCAAAGTTTCCTATTTTTCCGTCTTTTTTACCATCCCCTGACAGGGTAGGATCTGGAAATAGTCGATCGACAAAACCTTAAAACCTTATAGAAATTATCCGCGTGCCACACCCAGACCGTAAACCCTTACTCCTAGATTTTGAAAAGCCCCTGGCCGAACTCGAAACCCGAATTCACCAGATTCGCGAACTCGCCGAAGAAAACAGCGTCGATGTTACCGACGAAATTCGCAAACTCGAAGCTCGCTCCACCCAACTGCGACAAGAAATCTTCAGCAGCTTGTCCCCCATGCAGCGGCTGCAACTCGCCCGTCACCCGCGCCGCCCCAGCACCCTCGATTACATTCAGGCCATTAGCGACGAGTGGATCGAGCTTCACGGCGATCGGCGTGGCGGAGACGACCCGGCCCTCGTCGGCGGAATTGCCCGCATAGACGGGCGTCCCACAGTCATTATCGGCCATCAAAAAGGCCGTGACACTAAAGACAATATCGCCCGCAACTTCGGCATGGCTGCTCCCGGTGGCTACCGCAAAGCCCTGCGATTGATGGAACACGCCGATCGCTTCGGAATGCCAATTTTCACCTTTATCGACACTCCGGGGGCTTGGGCGGGCTTAGAAGCAGAACAGCTCGGACAGGGAGAGGCGATCGCCTGCAACCTCCGAGAAATGTTTCGCCTCGACGTTCCCATTATTTGCACCGTCATAGGCGAAGGCGGTTCCGGCGGCGCTTTGGGTATCGGTGTCGGCGAGCGGCTGTTGATGCTGGAACATTCCGTCTACACCGTCGCCACCCCAGAAGCTTGCGCGGCCATCCTCTGGAAAGATTCTGGCAAAGCTAACTTAGCCGCAGAAGCCCTCAAAATCACCTCCTGGGATTTGAAAAACCTCGGCATTCTCGATCAAATAGTCCCCGAGCCGATCGGTGGCGCTCACTCGAATCCCCTCAAAGCTGCGTCCATACTCAAACAGGCTTTGTTAGAAAACTTAGCAGAACTGACACAGCTTACTGGCCAGCAGCGGCGCCAGATGCGGTATCAAAAGTTTCGCGATATCGGTGTATTCACTGAAATTGCGGCTTGATCCGATCGATTCAGAGTTATCAGTTATGAGTGAAAATCTCTTAACCTCCAACTCATAACTGATAACTCACCAGTCACTATTCTGCGAATCAGTCAGCAGTGTTATAATTTCTCAGGTGACACGGCTTAACAGTTCTTAATGTTCATCTCATAATTAACTGTTATCGCCCGCAGCAGACAGTTGTCTAATTTGCCTCAGAAGGCTGCAACGCTGTAGGGAGTTGTCGAGCGAAAGTATTAGGACACTGAATGAACCATCCAACAACAAAGCAGGCTCTGATTACCGGAGCCAGCAGCGGTATTGGCAAAGCGACGGCTCTAGCGTTCGCCGCCGAGGGCATAAATCTGGCCTTAGTTAGCCGAGAGTCGGAAAACTTAGAAGCCGTTGCCGCAGCAGCCCGAGAAGTCGGAGTGAAAGCAGAAGCTTATCCCTTAGACTTGGCAAAAATTGAGCAAGTGCAAAGCAGCATCAGCGCGATCGCAGCTCAATTCGGTGCCGTAGATATCCTGGTCAACAGCGCGGGTATGGGCTACACCGGCTCATTGACGGAAACGTCCCTAGCCGACTGGCAGAAAGTTCTAGACCTCAATCTTACTAGCGTTTGGCAGTGCATTCTAGGAGTTTTGCCGTCCATGCGCGATCGCGGATCGGGAATCATCATCAACGTTTCCTCGATCGCCGGCAGCCAAACCTTCCCCAACTGGGGAGCCTACTGCGTCAGCAAATTTGGTCTCATGGCTTTGTCTAAAACCTTAGCCGCCGAAGAACGGGCTCACGGAATTCGCGTAACAGCAATCTGTCCGGGTTCTGTCAACACTCCCATGTGGGACACAGACACCGTGGACGCCGACTTCGATCGCAACGCCATGTTAACCCCAGAAATCGTCGCCCAATCAATTCTGCACGCAGTTCAGTTGCCAGCAAGTGCCGTAATTGAAGAAATCACGCTCATGTCCAACGCTGGAGTTTTGTGAACTTGAGATTGTAGACTGCTGGATTTTTCTCGAATTCAACAATCTTTGAATCTCTAACTCTATCCCCCAATCAAAAATCCAAAATCGAAAATCGAAAATAGATAGCTCTCTCCCAATCGAAAATAGATAGCTCTCTCCCAATCGAAAATCGAAAATCCAAAATCGAAAATAGATCGACCCTCACACTAACTTGTTATGACAATTGCATCTTCCGCCGATTCCAATGGCTCGAACTCAATCTCGACTGACAGCATGAAACTGTTACAAACCGCAGAGAACAACTCCCCGCGCATCCCCACTCGACCCGATCGCAATTCCTCGCACGGTCAAGAATCCAACGTACCCGTACCCTCCGAAGTAGGCCAGGAAGAAATGATGGAGGCCGTTCGCACCTTGCTGCTGGGAGTAGGAGAAGACCCCGAACGCGAAGGATTGCTCAAAACCCCGAAGCGGGTAGCAGAAGCAATGCGGTTTCTCACCAGCGGCTACACTCAATCCCTCGAAGAACTTCTTAACGGCGCTATCTTTGACGAAGGTCACAACGAAATGGTACTGGTACGAGACATCAGCGTATTCAGTATGTGCGAACACCATATGCTGCCGTTTATGGGTCGAGTTCACGTCGCTTACATTCCCAACCAAAAAGTAGTGGGACTGAGCAAATTAGCCAGAATTGTCGAGATGTACAGCCGTCGGTTGCAGGTGCAAGAACGTTTGACTCGTCAAGTTGCCGAAGCAGTTCAGACAATATTGGAACCGCAGGGAGTAGCTGTAGTAATGGAAGCCAGCCATATGTGCATGACGATGCGGGGTGTGCAAAAACCCGGTGCTTGGACGGTTACGAGTGCAATGTTGGGCGTGTTTCAAGAGGAACAGAAAACTCGCGAAGAATTCCTGAATTTGATCCGCCACCAACCGGCATTCTTTTAGTCAGTTGACAGTTGACAGTTGACAGTTGGCAGTTAACAGTAATTAGTAGGTTGGGTTGAGGGACGAACCCTCCGTTTCACTCCGCCCAACATCATCTATCAAGCAAGGCTAATGACAACTAACAGTAAGCCGTCAACAGTCAACAGCCACAGTACAGGCTGTGGGAGCGATTCCAAAATCTAAAATCTAAAATCTAAAATCTAAAATCGGATGACGATCGACTAATAAACCCATAAAATAGACGGGTGACTCATGACTTGTGACTAAATGAATCCTATTAAATTCGGTACAGATGGCTGGCGCGGCATCATTGCTGACGATTTTACATTCGATCGCGTAGCGTTAGTCGCTCCCTTAGCGGCACAAGTTCTCGCACAAACCGGCAGCAGCGATGGCAGCAGCGGTACCGTAATTGTCGGTCACGACCGCCGATTTCTGGCTGAAGAATTTGCCAAAACAGCGGCTATTGCCGTCCAAAACGCAGGATTTGACGTGCTGCTGAGCGAATCCTACGCCCCCACTCCAGCTTTCAGTTTAGCTGCCAAACAATTAAATGCTTTGGGTGCGATCGTCCTGACCGCCAGCCACAATCCCGGCTCATATTTAGGGTTAAAAGTCAAGGGCGGATTTGGCGGGTCAGTTTCGCCGGAAGTTACTCAACAGATAGAAGAAAAATTCGACAATCCGGCGGCACTTTCAGCAAATCCCGGGAAATTGGAGAATTTCAATCCTTGGCCGGCTTACTGCAAAACCTTGCGGGAAATGGTAGATATTGAGGCAATTAAAGAGGCGATCGCCAGCGGTAAAATTACAGTATTTGTAGATGTAATGCACGGTGCAGCAGCAGGAGGATTAGCTCAAATTTTAGAAGAAACAGTGCACGAAGTCAACAGCGATCGAGATCCGCTGTTCGGCGGCGGTGCACCGGAACCTTTGCCGCGCTACCTGTCGCAGTTATTTCGGGTGATGCGAACTCACCAGCGAAAAAGTTCTGGTTTGTCGATCGGATTTGTATTTGACGGAGATAGCGATCGAATTGCAGCCGTTGACTCTAGCGGCAACTTTCTCAGTTCACAAATCCTAGTTCCCATATTAATCGAACATTTAGCAAAACGGCGCGGCTTGACGGGGGAAGTCATCAAAACAGTCAGCGGTTCAGACATAATTCCCAAAATTGCCAAGCTGTACGACTTACCTTTATTTGAAACGCCGATCGGTTACAAGTATATAGCCGATCGAATGTTAACCACCGAAGTGTTAGTCGGCGGCGAAGAATCGGGAGGAATTGGCTACGGTACACACATTCCCGAACGAGATGCTTTGCTGTCAGCGCTGTATTTGTTAGAAGCAGTTGTCAAATCCGGGGAAGACTTAAGCGAAATTTACAGCCGACTGCAACAAGAAACAAGCTTTACATCAGCTTATGACAGAATCGACTTGCACCTAGCAAACATGGAAGAAAGGTCGCGTTTGCTGTCGCTGCTGCAAAATCAACCTTTAACAGAAATCGCCGGCAAAGCAGTTGTAGATTGCAACAAAGTTGACGGATATAAATTCCGCTTAGCCGAGGGAAGTTGGCTGTTAATTCGGTTTAGCGGAACCGAACCAGTGTTGCGGCTGTATTCAGAAGCAGCGACATTGAAAGAAGTTATGCACAACTTAAACTGGGCGAAAAATTGGGCGCATAATTAATCGGAGTTTTCAACCGCAGATAAACGCAGATGAACGCGGATGAGTTAATCTCAAATTTCTATTTCTCTGTGTCCTCTGCGCCCTCTGCGGTTAAAAAAATCTTCTTCATAAATAAAATAGTATTACCATAGCAATGCTCCCCTCAATTGTGAACTATTTCTCTTCCTTAGCGTCCTTCGCGTCTTCGCGGTTCGTAAAAAAAAATCTTAGTCACCAATGAAATACTATTGCTATATCAGTTAAGTTTTAGGATAAAAAAAGATGGCTTACAGCGATTTCAGCCTTGCGAGAGTCAAAAAAGATTTTGGATTAACCTTAGATGAAAGCCGCAATTTATTTGCTTATACAAAACCAGTTGCACCCTCAGAAATCTTAACAACAATCCTGAGCGATTATGTACCGCTAGCAACTTTTATTTCCACAGAAAAAGCTCGCTCGGAATTTTTAATTGCCCCGATTCTAGCAGAAGCTCGGCGATTGTTAAACAAACGAGTTTCTCTGTTTTCCGGTAAGGATTTTACCGTCGATCCAGAAAGAGGCTTGCAAGGATTTTGCGATTATATTATTAGCGGATCTCCAGAACAATTGTTCATCAGTGCTCCGGTTATAACAATTTTTGAGGCGAAAAAGGAAGATATTATTGGCGGTTTGGGTCAATGCGTGGCTGCAATGGTAGCGGCTCAATGTTTCAATCAAAACCAAGACAGTGAGGTCGATCGCATTTACGGCGCGGTGACGACTGGAACTAACTGGAAATTCTTGATTTTGGAGGAAACTACTGTTTATATTGATCCAATTGAATACTATATTCAAGATGTTGATAAGATTTTGGGAATTTTGTTGCAACCTTTCTCCCAATCTTTTGTTAATATAGATCCGTAAGTTTTAACAGAAATAATGACCGATCGCAAATTGCTAGTTGTAGCTACCGGCAATCCGGGTAAACTCAAGGAAATGCAAGTTTATCTTCAGGATTTGGGATGGGAATTGCAGCTCAAACCGGAAGAGTTGGAAATCGAGGAAACTGGCGAAACTTTTATTGCTAATGCTTGCTTGAAGGCGTCTGAAGTGGCAAAAGCAACTGGCAAATGGTCGATCGCCGATGATTCTGGTTTAATGGTAGATGCACTCAACGGCCAACCCGGGATTTACTCGGCACGCTACGGGAAAACCGATGCTGACAGGATATCTCGACTTCTCAATGAATTGGGAAACGAACAAAACCGGGAAGCACAATTTGTTTGCGCGATCGCGATCGCCCGTCCCGACGGTACAATTGCCTTGCAAGTAGAAGGAATTTGTCGGGGCGAAATCCTCCACACTCCTCGCGGTACGGGAGGTTTCGGATATGACCCCATTTTCTACGTACCCGCACAGCAACAGACTTTTGCAGAAATGACACCCGATATCAAGCGATCGCACTCTCACCGCGGCCGAGCATTCCAAGCTTTACTACCACAAATGGCGAACATTGTCAACCCCAACTGAGGAAAAAAACTAAAACAGGAGCATTGGATATTCACCGTCAGAAATCAGAACTGAACAGGGAAGAGGCTTTCTCAATTGGCAATTACCGATGACCAATTACCGATGAACGATGCCCAATGCCCCATTATCTTAGATTGCCTCCAGGTTCTTTTCCCCAGTCCGAATCCGGATAATTTGTTCTACAGGAGAGATGAAAATCTTGCCGTCGCCAATCTCGCCCGTGCGGGAAGCAGCGATAATTTTATCAACCACCATGTCAACCTGATCGTTTTCCACAACAATCTCGACCTTGAGCTTTTGCAAGAACTCAACGGTGTATTCAGAACCGCGATAGCGTTCAGTCATGCCCTTCTGACGGCCAAAACCTCTAACTTCAGAAACAGTCATCCCCACAATGCCAGCATTGACGAGTGCGATTTTCACTTCGTCTAGTTTAAAGGGGCGAATAATAGCTTCAACCTTTTTCAAGTTTTTCACTCCTAACACTTACTACCTTCGTTATATTACTTAAATCGCGTGACATCTTTTAATATCACTGCTAGTATTAAGTATTTTGTAAAATATACTACCTTATTTTGTACTCGCGAGGAGAGGCACGCCAATCTTTAACAATATTCTCGCATTTGCCGGAGCGCGGGATCTAGGCTCGGGTCGATCGCGGTAGAGTGAAAAAGACCCAAGCCCTCCGCCACGGATCTGCTAAAACAGAAAAAGAACGCAGGAGACAGGAGTTTTCCGAGCTTCCACTTTGCTATCTGAGATTTGCACGTATTGCTGAAAACTATAATTGCCAGAGGCGGTCAGTTAAACTATTCCTATGCACCCAGCCAGCCCTCCCCCTGACCGCAGCGGGCTTGATGCCCTACTGAGAAATCGCCCATTCCTCGCCTTGTGGACGGGCCAGTTGTTGGCCCAAGTGGCGGATAAAATCTTTTATGTATTGCTGATTATCCTGGTGAAAACTGGTGGTTACACACTAGGACAGAATGCGGACAATTCTATGCTGTCAGCGGTGATGATCGCCTACACTGTGCCGGCGATCGTCTTTGGTTCGGCCGCCGGTATCGTCGTAGACCGCTTTTCCAAAAAGCAAATGCTGATCGCCTGCAATGTGATTCGAGCCGTATTGATTGTAGCTTTGCCGTTTTTGCCCAAAGCTTTTGTCGTCTTGCTGGCAATTACGTTTTTGGTTTCTACCGTAACGCAATTTTTTGCTCCGGCAGAAGCGGCCGCCATCCCCCTGGCCGTGGGGCGAGAGGGACTGATGTCGGCAAATGCTCTGTTCGCCTCGTCCACAATGGGCGGGATTATTGTCGGGATGACGATCGGCGAACCGCTGTTTAGTTGGGTCAAACACAGCTTTGGATCAGCTTCTCAAGAGTTTTTGCTGGGCGGGTTGTACCTGATATCAGCAGGTTTGATCTATGCCATGCGGATCAAAGAAAGTCATGCCGGCAGCAGTGGCAAAAACGTCCATCCTTGGCAAGATCTCAAAGAAGGTTTGCGCTATTTAAAACACAATCACCTTGTCAGCAACGCGATGGTGCAGTTGACGATTTTGTATTCCGTGTTTGCGGCGCTTCAGGTGCTGGCGATCGCGCTTTCAGGCAAAATAGGTCTCAAAGAAACTCAATTTGGCTTTTTGCTGGCTGCAGCGGGAGTCGGAATGGTCTTCGGCGCAGCCTTTTTGGGACACTGGGGCGATCGAATGCACCACAAACCTCTGCCTTTAATCGGTTTCTTGATGATGGGTTTTGTATTAGCAATGTTTGCCTTTAACCGACAGTTATGGGTGGGATTCGGATTAAGTGCTCTGTTTGGTTTTGGTGCTTCCTTAATTAACGGCCCGATGCAGGCTCTGATTCAAGAAAAAACTCCCGAATCTATGCGGGGAAAAGTCTTTGGCTTGGAGAACAATGCGATTAATATTGCTCTGAGCCTGCCTTTAGCGCTGACCGGCCCGCTGACCGATGCTGTTAGCAAAGCCGTGGGTTCGGATGACCTCGGCTTGCGGATCGTGTTGCTGAGTTTGGGCTTTTTGGTTTCGGTGATGGGCATGGCAGCTTGGCACCATACTCGCAAAGTCTTAAAGGCATAAGAGCATAAGATGCCGAATCACAAATGCTATAGCTTTTTCAGACAGATGAGGTATGTTCGGTAATTGGTAATTGGTAATTGGTAATTGGTAATTGGTAATTGGTAATTGGTAATTGGTAATCGGTAATCGGTAATCGATCGCGCATATAGCCGAGTCTCAGGTTTCTGGAGGTACAGACGCTTGGCTCGAAAATCCTGGCATTCGCAGAATCTGGTATACCTCATGGGGCGTGAAAAAGGCTATAGGCTAGCGTCCTATTCCGGTTTACCGGCTTTCTGCGGCAATTTGCTCTGTTGCTGTTTTTCCTCTGCTGTTCCACAATTTCTCGATCGGACGGCGCGAGCCCGATCGAGAAATCTTTCGTAAAATCTCACCACTTAAATTTTCATAGTTTCATTAATTAAGATTAAAGTAGTATAAAAGCTTTCATTAAAAATCATAATTAGTTTAAGGACGGAAATTCTGTGCAACTAAAAACTAAAGTGGCCATCAAGCGTGCAACTGGTGGATTTGCTTTGATCGACAGCTTGATCCGCCACGGTGTCAAGCATATTTTTGGTTATCCCGGCGGCGCAATTCTGCCGCTTTACGACGAACTCTACCGCGCTGAAGAAACCGGCGCGATCAAACACATTCTAGTGCGGCACGAGCAAGGTGCAGCCCACGCGGCCGACGGTTACGCCCGCGCTACTGGACAAGTTGGGGTTTGTTTCGCGACTTCCGGGCCCGGCGCAACTAATTTGGTGACGGGGATTGCGACGGCGCACATGGATTCGATCCCGATGGTAATTATTACCGGTCAAGTTCCGCGTCCGGCGATCGGCACTGATGCGTTTCAGGAAACTGATATTTACGGCATTACCCTGCCAATTGTCAAGCATTCCTATGTAGTGCGCGACCCCAGAGATATGGCGCGAATTGTGGCAGAAGCTTTCCACATCGCGAGTACAGGGCGGCCGGGGCCGGTGTTGGTTGATGTGCCCAAGGATGTGGGTTTGGAAGAATTTGACTATCTGCCCGTGGAACCTGGAGCGGTGAGAATTCCGGGCTATCGGCCGACGGTGAAGGGAAATCCCCGGCAAATTAATCAAGCAATCCATTTGCTGAAGGAAGCGAAGCGTCCTTTGCTTTATGTGGGCGGCGGGGCGATCGCAGCGGCAGCCCACGAAGAAATTAAGGAACTGGCCGAACTTTTCCAATTGCCGGTGACGACAACGCTGATGGGCAAAGGTGCGTTTGATGAAAACCATCCTTTGTCGGTGAAAATGCTGGGGATGCACGGCACTGCTTACGCTAATTTTGCCGTTACTGAGTGCGATTTGCTGATTGCTGTGGGAGCTCGGTTTGACGATCGCGTGACCGGCAAATTAGACGAGTTTGCCGCGCGCGCAAAGGTGATTCACATCGATATCGACCCGGCGGAAGTAGGCAAAAATCGCGGCCCTGACGTGCCGATTGTCGGAGATGTCCGGCAAGTTTTGCTCGATTTGCTGCGCCGCTGTCGGGAAAGTGGAGTTTCGCCGAATCCCGGACAAACTGCGGAATGGCTGCACAGGATCGATCGCTGGAAAGAGGACTATCCGTTAGTTGTGCCTCATTACCCAGACATTTTGTCTCCGCAAGAGGTGATTTCGGAGTTGGCGACTCAAGCGCCGGATGCTTACTACACGACGGATGTCGGTCAACATCAAATGTGGTCGGCTCAATTCTTGAACAACGGGCCGCGCCGCTGGATTTCGAGCGCTGGTTTGGGAACGATGGGTTACGGGCTGCCGGCGGCGATGGGCGCGAAAATGGCGCTACCCAACGAGCAAGTGATTTGTATTGCTGGCGACGCTAGCATACAAATGAATATTCAAGAGCTGGGAACTTTAGCACAATACGGCATTAATGTCAAGATTGTGATTGTAAATAATGGCTGGCAGGGCATGGTGCGGCAGTGGCAGCAAGCGTTCTATGGGGAGCGTTATTCGTCGTCGAACATGACTGTGGGGATGCCGGATTTTGTGATGCTGGCTGAGGCTTACGGCGTGAAGGGGATGCTGGTTTCAGGGCGGGATGAGTTGCAGGGTGCGATCGGTCAAATGCTCGCTCACCAGGGCCCGGTGCTGATGAACGTCAAGGTGACGAGGGACGAAAACTGCTATCCGATGGTAGTTCCTGGTAAGAGCAATGCTCAAATGGTTGGTTTGCCGGAACGCAGCACGTTGCCATCTGCGGAGTTGATTTATTGTCCGAGTTGCGGCGCGAAGAATGTTTCGAGCAATAAGTTTTGTCCTGAGTGCGGGACAAAAGTTTAACTAGGGACACGCCAATGCCTTGTTTGGCAGGGGTTTAAACCCCTGCCAAGCTTTCGGGTTAAGCGGTTTTTCGGGTTAAGTTGACACGATGAAAGGCAATGCGATGTCCTTACCCGGATCTGCTGTTTCACATTGAAAACCATGTCCGCTGGCATCGCATCGAGAGCTTTAATCTGTAATTTATAAGCATATTTTATGAGCCAGTGTCTAAAGCCTGATTGCCTATGGCAAAACCCGTCTGGCTATACAAAATTCTGTCAAAAATGTGGGAATAAACTGCTATTGGGCGATCGCTACGGAGCCCAAAAAATTATTGGACAAGGGGGATTTGGGCGCACTTTTCTAGCTATTGACGAGTATAAACCCTCAAAACCTCCCTGCGTTATTAAACAATTCTACCCCCAATTTCAAGGCACTTCTAGTATCCAGAAAGCTGCTGAGTTATTTGAGCTTGAAGCAGTCCGCCTAGAACAGTTGGGTAAACATTCTCAAATTCCCGACTTATTAGCATATTTTAGTCAAGATGGACGGCAGTATTTAGTCCAAGAATTCATCGACGGTGAAAATTTAGCCGAAGCACTAGAATCTAAGGGATATTTTAGCGAAACGCAGATTCGCGACTTGCTTAATAATTTATTGCCAGTATTCGAGTTCATTCATTCCCGCCAAGTTATTCACCGAGATATCAAGCTAGAAAATATTATTTTGAGGTCAAATCGTGAATTAGTTTTAGTTGACTTTGGCGCGGCGAAATATGCGACTCAAACAGCTTTAGCGGTAACGGGAACGATGATCGGAAGTGCTGGATATACAGCGCCGGAACAAGCAGCAGGTAAAGCTATTTATGCTAGTGATATTTATAGTTTGGGTGTGACTTGTCTATGTCTGTTAACTCAGGTTGAACCCCTGGAATTATTCGATGTGAGCGAGTTTGAGTGGGTGTGGCGAGAAAACTTAAAAACGTCTGTTAGTTCGGAATTGGGTCAGATTTTAGATAAAATGATTCTACCTGCTAGTAAGAAACGTTATCAATCTGCTACTGAAGTTTTGCAGGCGCTTGGCAATCAATTACCTCAAACACATCCACCAAAACCATCGCCTCAATCATCACCAAAACCATCACCTAAATCATCATCTCAACCATCGCCTCAACCATCACCTAAATCATCACCTCAAACACCTCCATCTCCACCAGATTTACTTAAATCAGCGCGGGGAGTTGACTATACAAATCTACGGGATTTATTAGCGGCGGGTAAGTGGAAAGAGGCGGATCAGGAAACTATCAAGGTGATGCTGAAAGCTGCGAAACGGACTCAGGAAGGTAATTTCAGTAGGGAATCAATTGATAATTTTCCTTGTGATGATTTACGCACGATTGACCAACTTTGGGTAAAATATAGTCAGGGTCGCTTTGGCTTTAGCGTCCAGAGAAAAATTTGGTTAGAATGTGGTGATAAAGTGGATTATTATACTTACTGTAAGCTAGGCGATCGCGTCGGTTGGCGAAAAGGACACAGTTGGTTGGACTACCATGACCTGACCTTTAATAAGCAAGCACAAGAAGGACACTTCCCTACGGTGGGGGGGAGGTCGCGGGGTTGGGTGTTGTGGTGGGGGGGGGGTCGCTTATTTACTTCAC
>NZ_JAUBQW010000100.1:17685-24393 GCF_036701485.1 Microcoleus sp. Pol11C3
ACAAGGGGGCGGGGGAGGGGGGGGGAGGGGGTGGGGGTGGTGGGGGGGGGGGGGGCGCTTAGTTCCTTCTCTCGCATCGAGAACTGTAAGTTGTAATCTATAGCTATTTCAGCCCTTGGTTGGTTTGCCCGATCGTAGCAAGTTGCAATCTGCCGAGTTGGTTTATTGTCCGAGTTGCGACGCGAATACGTTACTAACAGAGTTAGTCTAATTGAATTGGCAAGTTTAGTTGCTAACATTTAATTAAACTTTAGATTTAAGTTGCTCAAGCTAGAGCTTGAGCTAACTCCAACGAACCTGTACCTGTAACTAAAGCTGATCAATTAGCTTTTCCTACTCTCAATCAGCAACGCCAATAGAGTTTACGATGGAATCTGTAGAATACCTAAAACTTCTCAGACTTAGCGATCACACCTTAGACAATTATCCATTATTTAAATAATAAGCCAAAGAGCAGATAGATCCTGAGATTGTCGCCGAAGAAGCTGAGGAATGAAACAACCATAAGAGGCAAATAAACTTTGTGGTTTACTCAAAATAGGAAAATTCGCGGGAGTGGCAAATGAATCTTTATTTGGGAATAGATTTCGGCACGACTGGCGCGCGATCGACAATCATCGACTCCCAGGGTACAATACATTGTGAGACTGAATATACTTTTGCCAACAACGGGCAACAACAGCCGGAATTGCCCTCGGTGTGGCAAAATGCGCTGTGGGATTCGATCGAGCAAATTCCCCCAACAATCCGCAATCAGGTAAGGGCGATCGCCATTGACGGCACATCCTCCACTGTCATGCTGTGCAATACCGACGGTATACCAGTATCCGAACCGATTTTATACAATGATGCGCGCGGTGCAGCCGTGACAGAGAGGTTGCGGGCGATCGCGCCAGCCAACCACACAGTATTAAGCGCTACATCCAGTCTGGCAAAACTCCTGTGGTTTTGTAGGGGCGGTGCCCCCATGCCCGCCCCATCCACCGCAGAGGGCGGGCACGGGGGCACCGCCCCTACGGTTTTCCTGCATCAAGCCGATTGGCTGGCATTTCTGCTGCACGGAAAATTAGGAATTAGCGACTATCACAATGCTTTAAAACTCGGTTTCGATGTTGATACTTTGTGCTATCCCAATTGGCTGATGGAGGGAATTGCGGGCGCTGCCACTCCTGAATTGCCACAAGTTGTCGCACCGGGCACGCCTGTGGGGAAAGTTACAGTGGAATTGGGCGAGCGCTTCGGTTTTCCCCGCGATTGTATGATTTGTGCTGGTACAACCGATAGCATTGCAGCATTTCTAGCCAGCGGTGTCAATTCACCAGGGGAAGCAGTAACTTCTCTCGGTTCAACATTAGCCGTCAAACTGTTAAGTCATACCCGCGTTGATGATTCAACATACGGAATTTATAGTCATAAATTAGGCGATTTGTGGTTAGTTGGAGGCGCTTCTAATACGGGAGGTGCGGTGCTGCGACACTTTTTTACTGATGCTGAGTTAGAGAATTATAGCACACAAATTGATCCAGAACAAGAGAGTTTGCTGGATTATTACCCATTGTTGAAAAAGGGCGATCGCTTTCCGATTAATGACCCGAATTTGCCCCCGCGACTCGAACCGCGTCCAACTGATGCAGTGGAATTTCTGCACGGTTTGCTAGAAAGCATCGCGCGGATTGAAGCGCGGGGATATCAATTATTGCAGGAGTTGGGTGCAACTCCTTTGACAAAAGTTTATACTGCTGGCGGTGGGGCAAAAAATGCGGTTTGGAGTGCGATTAGACAGCGTTATTTAAAAGTGCCTGTTGAAACGCCGGTGCATACTGCGGCTGCTTACGGGGCGGCGCTTTTGGCGATGCGGGGTGCGATAGATCAACCGCAGATTTAAAGCAGATAAACACAGAAGATCCGATAATTTTAAGTGTGATTGGGATATAATGCTAATTTTCGCGCACCATCCACACTAAAAATCCCAATATCTTATCTACTGGAGGTAGCGGATAATCGGTAAGATCGATCGTCACTATTTGCCCTTCCAGCTTGAGAAACCGCCAAGCTGTGCCGCTGGAAACGCAGCCGTAGATGGCTGAGATCGATCGCCCTTTCGCTTCATTAAATCTCTGGGCCGCCACCATTTCAGCAATACATTGACCCAAACCTACTTTCAAATCTCCTTTTTTAGCTTCCACCATCACAATTACCGGGGCTTCAATGTCTAGCTGTTCCGGGGAACGGCTGATGATAAAATCGCAAACTCCTGTCAGTCCCGCAGTCACATCAACATTAAATTCCTCACCCGAAAACACGCTGATTTGTTGGTTCAGAATCCTGCGAACTTCCAGCAATACAGGGTTAATAATGGCTTCAGAACGGGCCTTTTCGGTGCTAGTGGCGATCGCCCAAGGCAAATTTGTCTCCAGCATGGTCTGCAAGGCTGTTGCGGGTGCGATCGGTTCGATTTCCGGCAAAAATTTGATTCCTTCCACTACGGTGAGATTGAAGGCTTCTTTAACCTTGCCGATTGTCGTAAATTGACTGTAAGACATAAGAGCTTAGGTTTTTATTTCTACTTTTTACTTAGATAAAACGAAGGTTGAAACCGCGTCTACACAAACGAGTTGCCCGACGTGGACTCAAGATAAAAATGTAATTTTTACCGCATTTTAACCGCCCCTTCTTCAGCCCACTCTTCTAGGGTTTGGCCTGTATAGACGCGGTTTCAACCGCCGGATTTTCTCTTACACTCGCTGCAACTTAGCTGTTCTCGGATCGATAATTTTTCTGCCCAAACCCGAAAACTTAATTGCCAGATTAGTTTTATCGCCTTCTCCCAAGACGTGGGTAATTTCTCCAACTCCAAAAGCATGATGAAAAACCCGATCGCCCGTTTTCCAATCCGCCGATTGTCCATTGTTTCCCGGTTGAGAATTGCCGGAATTTGCTGCTGAATTATTAGTTTTTCCTTTCGATGCAGCCGTTTTTCCCGCTTTAGTTTTTTTGGCAGTTCCAGCCAGCAAATGTGGTGGCAATTCTCCTAAGAATAGCGAAGGGGTGCAGTGTTCTCGGAAACCTCCCCACAAGCGGCGTTCGCGAGTGTGGGTGAGAAATAGCAATTCCTGGGCGCGAGTGATGCCGACGTAGCACAAACGCCGTTCTTCTTCGATCGCTTTCGGGTCGTCTAAACTGCGGAAATTCGGAAATAAACCCTGTTCCATTCCGACTAGAAATACTACGGGAAATTCTAGCCCTTTTGCGGAGTGCAGCGTCATCAGCGACACGCGGGAATCTTCTTCCTGCAAGTCATCTAAATCGGATGCTAAAGATGCTTTTGCTAAAAATGATGTCAGCGTCGGTTCTTCGTTTTGTTCTTCAAATTGTAGCACTGCATTGTACAATTCTCTGACGTTTTCTATCCGATTTTCGGCTTCTTCGGTTCCTTGATTTTTCAAATCTTCAATGTAGCCTGAATCTTGGATAATTCCTTGGACAATTTGCGAAGCGGGCAGGGTTTCAACTTGCGATTGCCAACGACCAATCATTTCGGCAAACTTAATAATAGCTTTTGCCGATCGCCCTGCTAGAGTATTGACAGAAGATTCATCGCTGAGGATTTCCCACAACGGAATGCCTAACTGAGTTGCAGCGTCTTCGACTTTGGAAAATGTGGTATCGCCAATGCCGCGACGGGGAGTATTGATGATGCGTTTGAGGCTGACGCTATCGTCTGGATTGGCAAGCACCCGCAGGTATGCTAGGATATCTTTGATTTCTTTGCGATCGTAAAACTTCAGGCCGCCGACAATATTGTAAGCAATGTCTAAACGCATTAACGCTTCTTCAAAGGAGCGAGATTGAGCGTTTGTGCGGTAGAGAATCGCAAAGTTACTCCCGTTTTCGTATTCGGAGTTTTGGCGCTTCAAGGAATGAATTTGACCTGCCACAAATTCCCCTTCATCTAATTCGTTGTCGGCGCGCCAGACAACAATCGGAGCTCCCGGTTCGCGAGTCGGCCGCAGAATTTTCTCGATGCGTTCGGTATTGTGTTCGATCAAGTGGTTGGCGACTTGCAGGATGTTTTCGCGCGATCGATAATTTTCCTCTAATTTTACCATTGTCTGAGTTTTATCGTCTGACAAACCATCTCCGAAATCCTCTTGAAATTCCAGCAATATGGTATAATCTGCCATCCGAAAACTGTAAATTGATTGATCGACATCGCCCACGACAAAAATCGAGCGGTTTTGCCATTTATCGAAGTTTTTCGGATCGACATTATTTGTCACCAACATCCGAATTAAATCGTATTGAGTGCGGTTGGTATCTTGGTATTCGTCAACTAAAATATGGCCAAACTTTTTATGCCAGTAACTTAATACTTCCTCGTTTTGGCTCAAAAGCTTAACGGGAACAAGGATTAAATCGTCAAAATCGAGGGCATTGTTGGCTGCTAAAGCGTCTTGGTAGCGACTGTAAACATCGGCAATCACACGACCTCGATAATCCGGTTCTGCAGCTAGGAATTCTTGAGGCGACCAACCTTTATTTTTAGCGTTACTGATAACGTAGCGGACTTTGCGCGGGTCAAATTTCTTATCGTCTAAATTTAGGACTTTGGTAACAATTTGTTTGACAAGAGTTTGAGCATCTGACTCGTCAAAAATCGAAAAGTTTTTCTTCCACTGGCGGCCTTTCTCGTCTTGGTATTTTTCTATATCATAGCGGAGAATGCGACCGCACAAAGAGTGAAAAGTCCCCATCCAAATGTGTTTGGTAATTCTTTGGTAAATTTGCGATCGTAATTTGGTTTGTACATCCGGGGCTAAGTCTACCAAAGGTTTGCCATATTCCGCTTCAGCTTGCTGAGTTGCCAGCAATTTCTCAATTCTTTCTTTCATCTCCCTGGCGGCTTTATTTGTAAATGTCACCGCCAGAATATTTTCAGGCTCAACTCGATGGGTACGAACTAAGTTAGCAACTCGGTAAGTTAGAGCTCGGGTTTTGCCGGAACCAGCGCCCGCTACTACTAACAGCGGCCCGTTATAATGGGCGACTGCTTGGCGCTGAGATGGGTTGAGGTGGCTGAGGAAATCAGTGGTTTGAGTCATAGCTAGAAAGTTAGTTTAATTTTTTAAGGGGTAAATAATACTTAGTATCGGATAAGGCGAGTTTTTTTAAGGTAAGGCGCGATCGCCCTAGAATATAATATCATGAATATCAGACGTACGGTTGAAACCGCCTCTACACAAACGATGTCCGCCTCTGCGGACGAAGAGAGTATAAGGTAAAACATAATTTTCACCGCCTATTATTCAACCCGAGTCGGTGGGTTTTGTCTGTATAGTCGCGGTTTCAACCGCCCGGCCTTCTAAGGTTTAAATAGTTGTTTTAGCCAAATTGCTGCTAATATTCCCAAGCCAATCCAAATGGCAATAATCACAACAGCGGCCGCCCGATTTATCGGTTTTCCCCGCTCTATTTCTGCGGCTGCTTTTTCCCGACACTCGGCTAAAACTTTTGGGGGAATCATTTTTAGTACCAGCCAAATTCCTAATGGTACAATTATCAAATCGTCTAAGTAGCCGAGAATTGGGATGAAGTCTGGAATTAAGTCGATCGGGCTAAAAGCGTATGCAACTGTCACACCTGCTAAAACTCTCGCGTACCAAGGTACTCTCCGGTCTGTACTGGCTAAATAAACAGCGTAAGTCTCTTTTTTGAGTTGGCGGGCAGCTTGTTTTAAGAATTGCATATAAAAACTAATGACTAATGACTCATTACTAATGACCAATGACTTTTTTAGTTGCTAAAAATGTAACAAGCCGGATATTTAGCAATTCCAATGAGAAGGTAAAGTATAGCATCTGTTGTACGTGAGGAGAATCAAGTTTATGAATTCAAATTTGCAACGTGGCGATCGCATTAATTTCCGTAGTCTGGTAACAGCGTTATGTTTAACCTTAACTCTCGTGAGTTTCGTGAGATTAGATCCGGCGGCGGCTCAAGAACAGCGGATCAGAACGTTGACTGTTACTGGGCGGGGTGTGGAAGCGATTCCTACAACTCAAACACAAGTGCGGCTGGGGGTTGAGGTGCAGGGGAAAACGGCGGCCGAGGTGCAGCAGGAAGCGGCGAGACGATCGTCCGCTGTGGTAGAGTTGCTGCGATCGCGCCAAGTCGAAAAACTCGAAACTGCCGGCATCACCCTCAATCCCATTTATAACTTCGACAACAACCAACAGCGCTTGACGGGCTATACGGCGACGAATACCGTCACTTTTCGGATTAATACTGCATCTGCCGGCACTTTGCTCGACGATGCGGTGAATGCTGGGGCTACACGCATCGACGGGGTGAGTTTTGCCGCCACCGAAAGTGCGATCGAATCTGCTCGAAAACAAGCACTCCGCAAAGCAACTCAAGATGCTCAAGCCCAAGCGGATGCAGTCTTGAGCGCCCTCAACCTCAAGCGGGGTGAGATTCTGGGCATTCAAGTCAACGGTGCGATCGCGCCGCCTCCAATGTATCGGCAATTGGCTGGTGCTCGCATGGCTGCTGCTGAGGCTACAACGCCTGTGGTGGGAGGGGAACAGCAGGTAGAAGCTTCTGTGACTTTGCAATTTGGATATTAAATAGTGGTGTTGCTTAATCAGGGTATGAAAAAAATAAGTTAAAAATCCAAACGCTTTGTGAATACTGGTTTCTATGACGGGC
>NZ_JAUBQW010000101.1:0-23814 GCF_036701485.1 Microcoleus sp. Pol11C3
AGCCTTATCTTTAGTTGAGTTTGAATATATCGGTCGCTCCTATTCATAGTTTGCGATCGATTATTCAGCAAGCCCTAGATAATCCTGCGTAATTCGATCGAATTTAGACTCAAAACATTGATAATCCAGAATTATTAATAAAAAATAATTGATAAGTAATTCCGCAGGAAAAACAGAATACCCAGAACCCCGACTTTTTTAAGAAGTTGGTATCTAAAGCGCGATCGTATTTTACGTTTACAAAACTTACGAACAGATCAGCCCAGAGGCATCTAAGTTTTACCGTCACTTTCGATAGAATTCTTGTGGGGTGTCCCGCCCGCCCGAAAAATAAAATTTAGATGCCCAACAGTTTACTGTAGGGCGAAGCACACGGCACTTTACCCTCGGCCTACTATCTCGGGCTCCATCCTCACTCCCCCAGGATCAATCCCAAATAGCCGTTGCTAATATTCGCGACTCATGTATGACTTGACTGATGTCACAATGTACGCGAAACTTTACATACAACTGATGTATTGCTTCTACTTATTAATAACTTATGTTAAGTTGTGACTCAAAACCTATCAATTCGTCAAAATTGATATAGCGCTTTGTCAGTCAGCCAACTCTCAAGAAGCTACTTCAGGAGGCATCGTCCCTGGCTTGCTGGTGTCGGTGTCTGATCTCACTATTCCTATTCAGTCAGCCCGGATTATGGAAACACTAGAGTTTGTGATCTATCCAGATGGCCGCGTACAGGAAACAGTCACCGGCATTGTCGGTGCTTCCTGTGCTGAGGTAACGGCTGCAATTGAAGCTCAGCTCGGCGTGGTGCTTCACCAAGAGTCAACATCTGAATATTTCACGCAAGCGCTGCATCAGTCAGCCGAAACGACGGCCCAAGTGGCTTTTAGCGATTGGTAATTTTTTTTGTTGAGTTCACTTAAATTTTTTTGGAATCACCATGTCACACTTTAGCCAAATTAAGACCCAGATCCGCAATTTGAATTCTTTGGAAGCTGCTTTAACTGACTTGGGTATCAACTGGAAGTCGGGCCCAACTGAGGTGCGTGGCTATCGCGGCCTAACCAGCACTGCTGAGGTGGTGATTGAGCAAAAAAACGGCTACGACGTAGGTTTTAGCTGGAACGGGACTGAGTATGAATTGGTGGCTGACTTGCAATTTTGGCAGCAAGCTTGGTCTGTAGACCGTTTTCTGAATAAGGTGACTCAGCGCTACGCTTACCATACTGTGGTGAATGAAAGCGCTAAGCAGGGTTTCCAAGTTTCTGAGCAAAAGCAAAATCAAGACGGTTCGATCCGTTTGGTGGTGCAGCGTTGGTGCGCTTAATAATTTTTCGAGATTTTTGCAATCTTGTTTCATCAAAGTCCGCCTGCGCGGACTTATTTACTATTGTGGGGGTCTAAATGTCTGAGATTTCTGGACTCGGAATAGATACAGCAATTGATCGCTCTGGTTTAGAGCCGGAGTTGGGAGGTTTTTTGCGGGATGCGCCCGATCGCTCTGGTTTGGAACCGGAGTTGGGCGGCGTTTTGCGCCAAAAAGGTGTCTATGTTGATGAGATTACCTGCATTGGCTGCAAGCACTGTGCTCACGTTGCTCGCAATACTTTTTATATTGAACCGGATTACGGTCGATCGCGCGTAGTTCGACAAGATGGGGATTCTGAAGAGTTGATTGCTGAGGCGATCGACACTTGTCCGGTGAATTGCATTCACTGGGTTGATTACACCGAACTCAAGAATCTGGAAGAGGAACGCAAGGATCAGGTGATTCCTGTAGTTGGTTTTCCGGTGGAGTATGCGACGATTCGGGCCCGTGGTCGCCAGCGGGAAAAAGCTAAATTGGGCGATCGTAAGTCCAAAGGTAGCCATTGAAATCCCCAATCAAAATCCACAGCTTGAAACCTGTGGCTCAAACAACAAAAACAGCCCGCGCGGGCTGTTTTTTGTATACATTGTATAACTCCAATTCATTTGAGAGGATGGTGTTCAGCGAGAATTTTCTCAACTCTAGCTTCGTCGATTCTGGCAGTTAATGTTGTTGCTTCGTTGTTATCGCGAATGGTTTTTGCTAAAGTAAAAGACGAGCCGACTGAAAAAGTTAAACCCATACCCATAAAAGCTTTTTGCCAGGGGTCTACCTGTAAATAAATGACACCTACAGTAGTTGCGGAAATGGCAACAATAAAAGAAACCCAGCACTGAAGTATCCAAGCATTAGTATCTTTTTGACGTATGATTTGTTTCTGCATAGTGCCTCTAGGTCAAATATATCTTTTGGTTGATTAACTTAAAGCATAGAGAGTGCGACTGAAGCGGTCAGGAGAGCAAGGGACAGTTTCGATAAGTGAACAGGGCGATCGAACTTTTGACTAAAAACTATAACGCTGTAGATAGGGTTTGAGGCTCAAGGAAGACTCGCAGCGAGTGGACAGTTTGAAAACTCCACTAAGGAAAGCCAGTTTTTTCTCAAAATAGCGTAATGCACCCAGTACGCACCAGGAGACGACCTGTGTAGTAAGCTTCTCCTAGTCTCGTGTTGCGCGGAGGAAAGTTTGTCTAGGCTCGGTTTCAACCGCCGACTTATCTTAAGCTGTTGTGCATTTAATTTTAACTGTTTATTGAAACTATTGTGGGGTAGGCTTCTAGCCCGCCCAGAATATTCCATTTAAACGCACAACAGCTTTTCTACTTATCTTACTTATCTACTTATTTTTTTGCTGAGTCTTCGCTTGTTCGATCGCAATTTCCCTCACAGCTTGGAAAGAACTCAAATTCGACGAACCCTCAATCGCCTTCACCGCCAAATCTTGCACCTGTTTCAAAGCAGAATCAAGCTGTTTCGACAAACTAGCAATGCGCTCATCTTGATTTTGAATTGTCTGCAACATCCCTTGAATTTGCAGTTCATAATTTTGTTTTTGCCCTTCAACATCTTTAGCAGACAAATCGGCCTTAACTTTAGCTTGATAATTGCCAATATTGCGGCCGTTATCTTTCCCATTCTTGATATTAGCTTCCAGTTCTTTCGGGAAAGCTTCCACCTTAGCTTTAACTTCTGCAGACAGTTTTTCCCGTTCCGAAATAGATTTTTCTCGTTCCGCCCACTGTTTCTCCTGTTCTTGCCGAAACTCTTCGATTTCTTGATACAGCCCTTTCTGGCGCTGTTCGTATTCTTCCATGTCCAAATCTCGCTGAAGGTTCAAATCGTAATCATACAACTCCTCATCCCGATCGCGATTTTTTTGATCATTCTCATTACGTTCTTTAACTGCAAACTTTTGCAATTCCTGCTCTTTTTCCCAAGCTAGTCGCAGTTCCAACAATTCCTGTTCAACAGTTTCGCGCTGTTCGCTGAGTTCGTTGGTAAATGTTTTCGCGCTTTCTTCGTACTGTTGAATTAAATTGTCCAGCGTATCTTCTGCAACATCTTCTAAACTGTGCAACTCTTGCAGTTGTTGAATTTCCTCGCCCACAGTGCGCCGCAATTCTTCGACTTTAGCAGCTTCCGAAGTTAATTTTTCAGACAACTCGCTGACAGCGCCACCAAAGCCAAATTGCAGCAAAATCAAATTGTCGATTGTAGACTGCATTTTTTGTGGATTTTGAGTTGAAGCCATTGGTTTTGGTGCTTCCACAATAGGTTTTTCTGGGACTGCTGTTTGCTTTGGGGAAGCGTTTAGCTGTTGGATTTGAGATTCTAACTGCGCTTTTTCTTGCGCTGCTTCCTTGTACGCTTCTAAAATTTCAGCCTTGGTGCTTTTGTCGCTAACTCTTTTGTTCATGGCTTTTCATTTGTTGATAATTGGGAATTTATCTTATTTCTCCGTAAGGTGGGCATTGCACACCTTACGGGGTTTTAAGCTTTGCTGGCAAAAGCTTTCATTGCCAAATCTTGCGCTTGCTTCATCGTGGATTGCAGTTGCGCGGAAATTTCGGCAATTTGTTCGGTTTGGCGCCCAATTGTCTGCTGTAAAGATTGCACTTTCAATTCATATCCCTGCTGGCTTCCTTCCCATTCTTTATCCACTAGATCTGCCTTGACTTTAGCTTCGCGGGAAACTTCTTGAATTGCTTCTTCTTTGGCTTTGACATAAGCCTGTTTAAGTTCTTCTTCAAATCCGGCGGCTTTCTTGTGATTATCTTCAAATTCAGCTTGATTGTCGCTGAGGACTTTTTCTCGTTCAGCCCAATTTTTATCTTTTTCGCGGGTAGATTCTTGCAATTCCCGTTCTAGTTTACGCTTTGTTTCTTCGTATTCGTCGGTTTGTATTTTGCGGGTTCGCTGTAATTCGTATTGATAATCGGCTGTTTCCTGCTGGCGCTTTTTAGTTATGAGTGCAGTTTCTTCTTGAACTCCTGCATCAAATTCTTGCTGTTCTTTTTCCCAAAGCTTGCGTTTTTGGGTCGTGTCTTTTTCAATGATTTCGCGCTGGTTGGCGCTGTTTTGTTCGAGCAGGGTCAATTTTTCTCGGTGCTCTTGAGTTAAAATGTGGAGGGCGTCTGCTACAACTCTGATTTGCTGCAACTCTTGCAATTGTGCCGCTTCAATTTCGATCGCGCGTTTTAATTCGTCTAATTTTGAAGATTCCGCCTTCAGTTTTTCGGAAAGTCCGCTGGTGATGCTTCCGAAATCTAATTGCAACTCAGCCAAGCCTTTGACGATGCTGTCTATTGTGTAGGTGGAAGCGACTTCGAGGAGTTGTTTGTTTTTGGCTTTTTCGGCTGACTGTTCTTTGGTTTCGACTTTGGATTGGATATTTTTTTTGTCTGCTAAAATCTGCTGAAAGTTTTGCAAAATTTTGGCTTTGCTATCCTTGGCAGTTGCGAGTGTCATAATGCTTTTTCTCCTGATTCTAACTTTTCGAGATTTTTGAGTGAGACGTTTTCAGTTATTGTGAGTTGCGAAGTTGGCTGAGAATGGCTTGGTATTTTATGGCGGCCTCGGATTTTTCTTCGGGATTGGCGCTGGCTAGAATTTTGAGAAGTTTCCAGCAGCGATCGCACCGATTTCCTTCCCAGCAGCCGCACTCATCAATTATACTCAAAAGTGTGCCTTTTAGCAATTGATTTTCGGCTAACAAAGCTCGGTAATTCCGCTGAACAGATTCGGCAACTAAAGTCATGTGTTGGAAGTCTTCGGTGAGACTTTCGATGTCATTAACTGCGTCTGCCCGAATTTGGTCTAGCAGCTCAAAATTCTCTCTCAAACGGCTTTCTTGCAGGTTTTGTTTGGTTTTAAGTTTCGTTAATTTCTTCATTTCACTCTGTTTTAACAGTTATGGTAAAGGCGCGGTTTAATCGCGCCTTTACAACAAACTTAGAACAAGTCAGCAGTTGATTTGTCTTCGGCTGGTGGTAGCGACATACCGCCGTTGGAATTCAAAGCCATAGCATCGCTTTCACCGCCAGCGTGAGCAGCCATCAAGCAGGCAACTTGCTGCGCCGGCAGATTATCTAAACACACCATAGCCCTTGTTCCTTCTAAGTCAATCATCCGCGATTGATTGCTAGAATCTGACAAAACTGCTGCGGCTTGGTCGATAACTGCCCAATCTCCGCGCTCGTTCCAAGACCATTTTAAGCTGTAGTAGTTGATCGGTTTGACTACTCCGCTTTCGTCTGGTTTTTGACCGGAATGCTTGACAAATTCAGGAACAAAAATCCCAGTTGCCGGCTCTACGCCGCGAGATTGAACTGATGCTACCAAGCGGTTAAAATCGTTCAAGCTGCGGTTTTTGATGTAGGTAACCATGACAACTCCTTGCGGCAGTTCGCCGGTTTCTGCTACAAACCACAGTTGACCCCACAGTGTGTGGGAAGTTTGACCGAGGGAACCGAAGAATTTGGAGAATTTGAGGATTGTCATGGAACACTTGGAACCGTAGTCGGTGTCGCCGATCGCCCACTGGCCACTTTGGCAATTGTTACGAACGGCGATCGGGATTTCTGGTACTAGCAAAGCATTGCTCGGTTTGGCACCAAATACTGAAAATGTGGGTCTTTCTTGTGTTTTAGTCATTGTTTTTTTCCTTATTTCTTTATTGCTGATTTACGGGGAATTGGTAATTGGTAATCCGTTAAATCTCGTACATTGCTCGTGGCAGAACTGCGATTACCTAATGAGATGTGTTGTCGCTTTTGGTTCGGGATAGGTATACTCAAGCATCGCCTCTTGTTGAGCTTTAATAATCCGCAGCGCGGCGAGCAAATGCTCTAACGTTTCTAGGTGCGCTGGGGTGAAATGGATGCTGAAGCCTTCGCCATCCCGCGCGTAGCCGGGACAAACCAGTGAGGCTGAGCTTTGTTCTTCGTGGGTGGCGATGTATAGCCAGTCATCGTCTTCGAGCTTGTAATGCGTGTCTGTCCAGGTTCTCAGCATTTGCGATCTGCTCCTCCTTATTTGCTGCGTACAAGCGTTTTGACGCCCAGCGCTTCTCACTCCTGGGAAGTTGACGACGCTATATATAGCGTGTGAGCTAGGCTCATTTGCACTCTTAACCCTACCAGTCAGGCTTCCTGGGTTGATCAAATCATCAACTAACTTCATGGTAGCCTGGGTTGATTTTCCCGTCAAGTGTTTTGTTGAACTTTTCATCAAAACAGGCTAGAATGCTTGTCAGGAGGCAAAAAACCGTGGAACAAACATTTGGAAGACTGATCCGTCAAGCTCGCAAGGACAAAGCTTACTCACAACGTGAGCTAGCTGCTATGCTAAGTGTGGATTTTACTTATTTGTCGAAGTTGGAGAACGATCGCGCGGATTATGCGCCAAAAGAGGACGTAATCCGAGCATTAGCGCGGAATCTAGACATAAACGAAGAGGAATTGATTTTCTTGGCGGGGAGGCTGCCGCAGCAGTACGAAGCGCTGCTGAAGCAGAATCCGAAGGAAATGCAGGCTCTTTTCCGCCGGATGCAAGAAAATCCAGATTGGCTCAAACAATCTTTTGAAGCGTAAGAGAGGCCCCTCATAGTGAGTATTTTTAAACCGTATTGCTTCTATCCCAAAGAAACGATCGAGCGTTTGGCAAATGACATCCTGATGCAGATGCAAAAAACGCAAAATTTTGCTCCGAGATGGCCTTTTGATGCGACAACGGTTGCTGATTTTCTGGATTTAGGCGTAGTTTGGGAGTGCATTGAGCCGGATGAAGAAGGTGCGATCGCGGCGAGGATTTTGCCGCAGCAGCGGTTAATCGAAATCAACGAACAGATTCTGGAAAAACCCCCAGGCTTCATCGAATCGACGATCGCCCACGAAATCGGTCACTGGGTGCTACACGTCAATCAAGACGAAGCAGACGGCACTGTGGAACAGTTGGAATTAAACTTGGGCAATGAAGAAAAAACCGCCCAGGATGTCGAGGAACCGTTTGTTTGTCGGGGTGCGAGTGCTGATAATAAGGTTTTGTCGATCGAATGGCAAGCGCAATATTTTGCAAGCTGTTTGTTGATGCCTCGGTGTATTTTGGAGGAAAAAAGACAGGGACGCGATTTAACTAAGTGGTCGCATTTATACAAAATGAGAGATGAATTGGGAGTGAGCATTTCCAATTTAACAAACCGCTTGCAAGAATTCGATTGGATTTACATTCCCAAGGGAACGCGCGAGATTTATGCCGGGAAAGATGCGGCAAACGGGCAGCAGCGGTTGTTTGGATAAAAGTGCGATCCTCTTCGAGGGCTGCGCTAACGAATTTGAGGTTTGAGATTGGGAAGCGATTCTCTAATCTCAAATCTTTAAAATTACTTTTTAATTAAGTTACATTTTATGCTAACCAATATTGAAATCCTGCTGGCAGCTTGTGAGGAATTAAATATCCCTTACGAAATCCTGCATTCTTCCCAAAACTTGATTAGACTCAAACAGGGCGGCGAAGAATATTATTTTGTCAATTACATGACGCCATTTAACAGCGCGTCAGTAGCAGAGATTTTTAAAGACAAAGAATATACTTATCAACTATTAAACGGCAAAATAAATACTCCCCGAACTCTCGGTTTTGTGTCGCCTCACGGCGAGGAGAAGTATAAAAAGTATTTGAGTTTCCCAGATATTGAATCAATAGTTTTAGAAGTAAACAAAAAATTAGCTTTCCCGGTGATTCTCAAAAGAAATCGCGGTGCTGGTGGCAACAATGTTTTTTTGTGTGAAACTAGAGAGCAAATTAAAGAAGCCATAGAAATTATATTTAACGTCAACAGCAAAGATTATGACTATGTGGCGCTAGCTCAAGAATACATCGAAATTGCCCACGAATATCGGGCTGTATTCTGCAAAGAAAAGCTAGTTTTGCTGTATGAGAAAGACAAATCTCAGGCTGAATTTGCGGGAAATTTAAGCCCGCTGCACTGGGAAGGTGCAAAAGCCAAACATATAATTAACCCCACTCTCATGTCGGAGATTGAAGATTTTGTTAAACCTGTTTTTGCGGAAATGGCGATTAATTATGCTGGGCTTGACATCGCGCTAGATAAAAACGGAGCATATTGGTTAATTGAAATTAACTCAAGTCCCAATTACGATATTTTTGTCAGAGATAACGATCGCCAAATTGTCGTAACAATGTTTAAAGGCATTCTGGATAGCTTGGTTGTTAACAAAACGCCGTAAATGCGGGATTTTAGAGATGGGCTACAATTAACTAAATCCCAATCTCAAAAAAAGTACAAGCTATGACATCACAACTTTTAGAACTAGAGGGAACGTGGGAAGAGATTCTCGCCCAAGCCGAAAAATTTGCCGATCACAGAGTCCGCATCATCGTTATTGCTAACGAAGATGAAGAAGCACTCCCATCTCCAGAAGAGAGCTTTCGGCAAGCATCGCTGGAAATAAAGACAGGAAAAACTAGACCTGTATCGGAACTGTGGGAAGGTATTGATGCAGTAATCGAGATGATGGAGTCTCTGCCAGAAACTTTACAGCAGCAAGTAGCAGAATACTTGCAAGACTATATCGAAGAATTAAAAGATGAGCTTCAATGGGACGAATCTTTCAAGAAAACGCAACCGCAACTTGTGGCTGCTGCCCAACGCGCCAAACAAGAAATTGCTGAAGGAAAGGCACAGGAAATGAAACTTAATGAGTTATGAAATCTGCCACCCTTCCTTCCTTTTGGGAAAAATACAATTCTCTTGACAGTAGAGTAAAAGAGCAAGCTAGAAAAGCTTATCGTTTCTGGCTAGAAAATCCCTTTCATCGATCTTTGTACTTCAAGTGCATCAACCAGGAAGAAAATATCTGGTCTGCGAGAATCACGCGCGGCTATCGACCAGTGGGGATTTTACAAGGAGATACCGTGACATGGTTTTGGATTGGAAACCACGATGATTATGAACGTTTTTTCTACTATGAATGAGCCAATATTTTCTCACTTCTTATCTTCAAAAAAACGCTGGCTCTTTCTTTATTGGCGGTTAAAAAATTACATTCTTTCCAATACCTTAATCCCCAACAACTCCAAACCTAACTTCAAAGTCCTCGCCGTCAAATCGCACAAAATCAACCGCGAAGTCCGCAACGGTTCCTCAGCTTTCAAAACCGGACATTGCTCAAAGAATTGATTGAATTTTTGACTCAATTCAAACAAATACTGACAAATCCGATTCGGCAACAAATCGCCGCCTACAGCATTTACAACTTCATTCAACTGCAATAAATGCTTTGCCAATACCAACTCGGCATCAGACTGCAAAATCACTTTCGCACCAGCATCTAAGTTATCGAAATTAATCTCACCTTTGCGGCGAATTCCCTGCACACGCACGTAAGCATACAGCATATAAGGAGCGGTATTTCCTTGCAAGGCGAGCATTTTGTCGTAACTGAAAATATAGTTGCTGGCGCGATTTTGACTTAAATCCGCATACTTAACGGCACTCAAACCAACTGTTCGAGATACGTTAGCAATGAATTCCTCAGTTTCTTGTCTTTCTTCGATTTTTAATCTCTCTTCCAAATCTTGGCGTGTGCGGACGATCGCCTCATCTAACAAATCCTGCAACCGCACTGTTTCCCCAGAACGAGTTTTGAGTTTTTTGCCGTCTTCTCCCAATACTAAACCGAAGGGAATGTGGACAATTTCGACATTTTTAGGAATCCAATTGGCTTTTCTAGCTACTGCAAATACTTGGGCAAAATGGTTTGCTTGTCCCGAATCGGTGACGTAAATTAAGCGCTTTGCATTGTCTTTTTGGATGCGGTAGCGCACGGCGGCTAAGTCGGTGGTGGCGTAATTGTAGCCGCCGTCGGTTTTTTGGACAATTAGTGGAAGTGGTTCGCCTTCTTTATTGGTGAAACCGTCTACAAAAACGCATTTTGCGCCGTCACTTTCTACTAGCAAACCTAGATTGGTTAAATCTTCGACTACTGCGGGCAATAATGGATTGTAAAACGATTCGCCGCGTTCGGTTAATTTGATATCGAGCAAGTCGTAGATTACTTGGAATTCGCGGCGAGATTGATCGCACAGCAATTTCCAGGCGCGGCGGGTGTCTTCTGCGCCTGCTTGCAGTTTTACTACTTCTTGGCGGGCGGTTTCTTTGAAGGTTTCGTCTGTGTCAAAACGCTGTTTTGCTTGGCGGTAAAATGCGACTAAATCTCCTAAATCTAGGGCGTCAGCGGTTGTGAGGGCTTCGGGGTGAACTTCGCGCAAGTATGCGATCAGCATTCCGAATTGGGTGCCCCAGTCGCCGATGTGGTTGATTCTGAGTACGTCGTGGCCTTGAAATTCGAGGGTGCGGGCGATCGCATCTCCGATGATTGTCGATCGCAAATGTCCGACGTGCATTTCTTTGGCTATATTCGGACTCGAAAAGTCGATCGCGATTGTCTGAGGCGTTTTCGCCGGTTCAATCCCCAAACGCGAGTCGGCGGCGATCGCACTAATTTGCGCTTCCAAATAAGCCGGTTTCAGCTTCAAATTGATAAAACCGGGCCCGGCGATTTCTGGGGTTTCGCAGATGTCAGTAATATCTAGGTTTTCGATGATTGTCGAGGCGATCGCCCGCGGCGGCTTTCCTAACTTTTTCCCCAAACTCATCGCCGCGTTGCACTGAAAGTCCCCAAAGTTGGGATTGCTGGCGGCGGCTAGCATCGGATCTGCACCTGCATAACTTTCGCCGAATGCAGCGGTGAATGCTTTTTCAAATTTTGCTTTTAACTGTTGGGCGATCGAGTTCATCTTGAATATTTTGATTGGATGTTTATTTTAAACTCTAGATTAAGCACTTTGTGCCAATAATACTCTTACTACTTAGGTAATTTCCCTCTGGTTCTCTTCCTCTGCCCCTCTGCCCCTCTCCTCACCTACTAGGAAATTTTGTACTTAGCTTTGAGCTGCTGATGCGATCAAAATCACTGGCCGTGATAACACAGAGTACATTTTATCACAGTTGCGATCGCTACACAAATTAAAAATTATCACATCTAGTCAATGATCTCGATCGCTAGATCATTTTGTTAAATCGCTTACATTAAGGTATGTTAAAATTTTTTCAATGCACCCAAAAATCCTACGAAAGGAAGTAGTTATGTTATCTCAACCTATTTTTGGCGATCGCTCTCTGACCCAAGCCTTTTATCAAGCAGTAATCGATCGCTTCTACGACGGTTTCAGTCTCTCCACCCAAGCACTATTACGCGAGTGTACCCTCGGCTTCGCCCCCTGTCCCGATGGAGTCAAAACCTTTTTCATCATCGCGCCGAGTCTGGATGCAGCAGAGCAACTAATGGAAAAAATGGACAGTATTTTGGAGCGAGTTGCGGAACTAATGGCTGGAGTCGGACAAGTTGCCCTGTGCATAGTTCCCCCCGGCAGCGAAGCAGAGCAACCTGTCGATCGGCAAAACTTAGAAAAAGTTCCCCCGGATTGTCTGGCTTGCAAATTCTTTACTATTATGTGTGCCGATGCTGCGGCCGATCGGTAAAATTAACAGTGAGCAATCAGCAACTAGCTGTGCTAAGTCCAACCTGTGCCTGTGCTGGCGCGGGGTAGATTGTCTGTTAGTTACAGTAGCTGAAATTATCGGGCAAAACCTGCAGGTAATTCGATCGTTTGCAAGGTTGCACTCGCAATCGTTGGCAAGTGTTAAACAAGCAGGCAAAATTTACATATCAAATGCCCGCTTCTCAGTCGATCTGATTTTTACCTGCTGGCTCCAACAGCCGTGCATCTACTTTTTACTTTCTCAATAAAGGCCACCAAAGAGCCGCATCAACTCTCCTGGGTGTCTAGCTTCAAAAGACAGCAGCAGAAATTAGGCGGTATCGCTGGAAAATAGATTTTTGCGAAATATCTGCTGATGTTCAGAATAAGCAGAAATATTCTCAAAAATAGATAATAGTTCCGCAGGTTGACATCATAAACCCGGTTTCTACCCGCGCGCTTAATATTCGCGGTTCCCTGGCAAATTGACAGAAAATAGGCTGTTTGTGGGAGAGTCACTAGCTAGAAAGAGAGCCAAGCTTTACTCAAAAAAAGATGAGTTTTCCAGCGACAACCCTGGCAGTGCAGAGCGATCGTACCACAGGCTCAGAGAATTTGTTAAAAATTTCAGTTGAAAATTTGAATTATTAAATTTTATGCCTAACATTGGGGATAAAATCTAAGATTGAAATTCTTAAATCGGAAATCAAGGAATCATGGTAAAACTGACACCGAACCCCAGCTTTAGTTTAACAATTCGGGTTGCTCTGCCGAACCAGCCGGGAATGCTGGCAAGAGTCACCAGCGCGATCGCATCTGTCGGCGGCAACTTCGGCCAAATCGACTTGATCGAGCAAACCCGCGCCACAACCGTTCGCGATATCACCGTCGATGCCTCCAGCATCGAGCATAATGAAGAAATAGTGCAAGCAGTGAAAGGACTGCCAGATATCAGAGTGATCGACGTGTACGATCGCACTTTCAACTTGCACCGCGGCGGAAAAATCAGCGTAGTTAGCAAAATTTCCCTCAAACGCCAATCAGATTTGGCAATGGCATACACCCCCGGCGTGGGCCGCATCTGCACTGCGATCGCCAATGACCCGCAACAAGTTTATAACCTCACAATCAAACAAAATACTGTTGCCATTGTTACCGACGGTAGCGCAGTTTTGGGACTGGGAAACCTCGGCCCTGCCGCAGCACTGCCAGTCATGGAAGGCAAAGCCATGTTATTTAAAGAATTTGCTGGTATTGACGCCTTTCCTATCTGTTTGAACACCCAAGATACCGAGGAAATTATTCGCACAGTGCAGAATATCGCCCCGGTTTTTGGCGGCGTTAACCTCGAAGATATTTCTTCTCCCCGCTGCTTTGAAATCGAAGCAAGATTGCGGGAAACCTTAGATATTCCGATCTTTCACGACGACCAACACGGCACTGCCATTGTCAGTTTGGCAGCATTAATTAATGCCTTGAAAATCGTCAAAAAAACCATCGCAGAAGTGTGTATCGTGATTAACGGAGCCGGTGCGGCCGGAGTTGCGATCGCCCGCTTGCTGCGTAAAGCAGGTGCACAAAACATCATCATGTGCGACTCCAAAGGCGTCCTCTCCGAAGACCGGACGGATATGAACCCAGAAAAACTAGAATTTGCCGTGCCTTCAAGCGGTACTTTGGAAGATGCGATCGCCGGTGCCGATGTATTTTTAGGCGTCAGCGCCCCCGGCGTAGTCACCCGCTCAATGGTGCGTTCGATGGCCGAGAATCCCATTGTTTTTGCAATGGCAAATCCCATTCCTGAAATTCAGCCAGAATTAATTATGGAAGATGCGGCGATCATAGCAACCGGACGTAGCGACTACCCGAATCAAATTAACAATGTTTTGGCATTTCCGGGGATATTTCGAGGTGCTTTGGACTGCAAAGCTGCCACGATTACGACCAGTATGTATTTGGAAGCAGCTTATGCGATCGCCTCTTTAGTCAGTCCTTCCCAGCTTGACAAAGAACACATTATACCGTCTGTTTTTGATGAAAGAGTGGCCATTGCTGTCGCCGGTGCAGTGCAGTTGGCCGCCCGATCCGAAGGTATTGCCCGCGATTAATTGAAATAAAAAGGAAGAAGGAAGTTATTCCTTCTTTCTTGCTGAGTGTGAAAAATCGCAGCAATAAACAAGATAATAAAGATATAATTAAATATCATCAGCCCAGCTATGTAAGATGCACAGCCAGTTACGAAAAGCTAAGCGGGATCGCTCACACCGCAAATTGTTACAACTCAGCCCGATCGGGCTGGCATTGTGCCGGACAGATGGGACTTTTCTAGACATAAATCCAGCTTTTGCACGTATTATCGGCCGCACAGTTGCAGAAACTCTTCACCTCAACTACTGGGAAATTCAGCAAACACAGTGCGCGGGCCGAGAAACATATCTAGAAAGTCAATCAAAAAATAGCTGCACGATCCCGTGCGAAGCAGCATACAAACATAAAAATAACCATCTCGTACCCGTGCGAGTTTACGAGCGGGCAATTGAAACAGGGGGAGAGTGCGCGATTTGGCTAAGCGCTGAAGAAATTTTTAATCTTGTGCCTAAAAATAGTGCTCCGCTGCAATCAGCGCCGCCGCACAGCAATTCACATCTGGAAAAATTGCTGACAAAGCAGACTGCCCAAGTGGAAAGAACTCAGAAACTACTCGAAGAAAAAATCGCCGAACTAGAACAGGCTCAAGAAAAATTGCGTCTCCAAAGTCAAATTATCGACAAAATTCAGCAAGCGGTGATTTCTACAGATATGGACGGCTCGCTCACCATTTGGAATCAAGCCTGCCAAAAGTTATACGGCTATGAAAATACTGAGGCTATCGGACAGCACATTTCTCTAATTTACCCGCCAGAACAGCACGAATTTTTGTTAGATCAAGTCATCAAACCGCTACAAGAAAAAGGCGAGCATGAAATAGAAGTTATAACACGCCGTAAATCAGGAGAAAATTTTTCTTCGCACCTGATGCTTTCGCTATTGAAAGACAAAACGGGAGAAGTTGTGGGGATGATTGGCTCTTTAACAGATCTCAGCGTTTGCAAAGCTTTAGAACAAGAATTAGCACAGAGACAAGCACTATTTGATGCCTTTTTTAAGGAGGCGCCGGCGGGGCTTTGCATTTTGGACTCGCAATTGCGGTACCTGCAAATTAATCAATTTCTAGCAGAAATAAATTGCCTGAGTCCAGCAGAGCACATCGGCAAGACTGTACGCGAAATATTACCGAATATGGCTCCAATTGTAGAGCCTTTGTACGCACAAATTTTGAGGACGAAACAACCCCTAATTAACATCGAGATGAGTGGTGACAATCCAAGACTGCCGGGGTTTGTCCGACACCTGACAGGCTCTTATTTTCCCCTGCTTGACAAAGATGGCGAGGCGATCGGCATCGGTGCAGTCGTAGTTGACATTAGCGATCGTAAACTTGCAGAAGCTGCACTGCAAAAAAGCGAACAGCTTTACCGCACTATGGCAAGCAACTTTCCTAATGGTGCGGTGATGCTGTTCGATCGAGAAATGCGCTACACCCTGGTAGAAGGTACAGAATTATCAGCAGTGGGGCTTTCCAAACAGTTGATGGAAGGCAAGACTATCTGGGAAGTATTCGAGCCTGATTTTTGCAGTGCTGTCGAGCCAAATTATCGGGCGGCACTGGCAGGAGAAACAGTTGTTACAGAATTTTTTTACAGCGATCGCGTCTACCTCGGTTATACTTTGCCAGTGAGAAACGAACGGCAAGAAATCATAGGCGGATTGCTAATGACTCAAAACATTACCGATCGCCAATTAGCAGAAGAAGCCCTCAAGGAAAGCGAGGAAAAATACAGGTGCATTGTCGAGACAGCAGATGAAGGAATTTGGATTATAGATGCCGAGGGTAACACTACTTTTGTCAACCAAAAAATGGCCGATATGCTCGGCTGCACAGCAGAGGAAATGATCGGGGAGTCGCTATTTGCTTTCATGGATGCAGAAGGCATGGCGATCGCCCAAGTCAATCTCGACCGCCGCAGTCAAGGAATTAGCGAACAGCACGATTTTAAGTTCCTTCGCCGAGACGGCAGCGACTTGTGGGCGATGCTTTCTACTAATTCCTTGACAGACAAACAGGGAGGCTATGTGGGCGCTTTGGCAATGGTTGCCGACGTTACCGATCGCAAGAAAACAGAAGCCGCATTGCAGCAGTCGGAAGCCAAATTTCGATCGCTCTACGAATTAACCAGTTTGCCTGTTTTGATGTTATATGAGAATGACATCTCCGATGCCAACACAGCCACCCTAAAACTATTTGGCTGCACTACCCCGCAACAGTTGTACGGCAAAAACCCAGGCAAACTGTCGCCTCCTTTTCAACCCAACGGCAGAGATTCTTTGAGCTTGGCTGACGAAATGATGGCTCTCGCGTTTGAGCGGGGAAACCACCGTTTTGACTGGGTTCATCAGCGCTTAGACGGTACTGATTTTCCCGCAGAAGTCGTGCTGACAATCATTGAGGTTGGAAATGAAAAAATAATCCAAGCAGTGCTCCAAGATTTAACTGATCGCAAACTTGCAGAAGAAACTTTAGTGCGATCGGAACAAGCGCTCAGACAACAAGCTCAGCGAGAACTACTGCTCAATCAAATTGCCAACCAAATCCGCACTTCTTTAGATTTAGACACAATTGTAGAAACCGCCGTTCAAGAAATTCGCAATCTGATGTACCTAGATTGGTGCATTTTCACTTGGTATCGCCCCAACAGCAATCCTCCGGTTTGGGACGTAACTTACGAAGCGAAGAATGCAGATTTGCCGAGTATACTCGGCACTTATCCTGTAGACTACAAATCTAGTCTCGCAGTGCGACTTATTTTGCAGCGAGAAATTCTGCGAATTGATGATATCAGCACTTTTGAAGATGTAAAATTGCGCGAACTTTTCCAGGCTTCAAAATTTCAATCCGTGCTGTCGCTGCCAATTCATACTGCTGCCGGCGATATTGGGGTGATTACCTGCTATCAGGCTATTTCCCTGCGAAATTGGAGCGAATCGGAAGTCGAACTGATGCAAGCAGTGGTGGCTCAAATTGCGATCGCGATCGACCACGCCGAACTGTACACCCAAACCCGCACAGCGGCTCGATTAGCTCAAGATCAAACTCAACAGCTAGAACAAACTTTGCACGAACTCCAACGCACCCAAACTCAATTAATTCACAGTGAAAAAATGTCGAGTTTGGGACAGTTAGTAGCAGGTGTGGCTCACGAAATTAACAACCCGGTTAATTTTATCTATGGCAATCTTAGCTACACCAGCGAATACACTCAAAACTTGCTAAAAATTCTGCAACTTTACCAGCAGGAATACCCGCAGCCAACCGCAACAATTTTAGATGCAAGAGAAGACTTTGAAATTGATTATGTTATTGAAGATTTACCGAAAATTTTAGCATCTATGAAAGTCGGAGCCGATCGCATCCGCGACATAGTTTTGAGTCTGCGGACTTTCTCAAGACTTGACGAAGCCGACATGAAAAAAGTTGACATTCACGAAGGCATTGAAAGCACGCTGCTGATTTTGCAAAACCGCCTAAAAAATAAACCCGAGCGCCCGACAATTAATCTGATTAAAGAATACGGCAAGTTGCCTTTAGTTGAATGTTATCCCGGTCAGTTAAATCAAGTATTTATGAATTTGTTGAGTAATGCGCTAGACGCATTGGAAATGGAGATGAAGAAATCCGATCGCACCACCAAAAATCTCGCAATTACGATTCACACCGAAGTAACCGACAATAACTGCGTTGCGATACGGATAGCTGACAGCGGCTCCGGGATGAGCGAAGATGTAAAAAAGCGCTTGTTTGACCCGTTTTTCACTACTAAACCCATTGGCAAAGGAACTGGCTTAGGATTGGCAATTTCGCACTCTATTGTAGTAGAAAAACACGGCGGCAAGCTTTATTGCAATTCTGTATTGGGAGAAGGTTCCGAATTTGCGATCGAGATTCCTCTGGTGCAGAAAAAAGATTAAACTTAGCGTGTAATTTTTAGTAATTATAGCTTTTTTATATCTAGATATTTTACGTAAACCCGATCGCACCTTGGCGTCTCCACACCAGTTGTCGGTAGATATCCGCTATTTTCGTACATTTGCACAGCTTCTTTGAGAATGCTAGCAGTTTCTATCCAGATTTCCTCAAAGCCGCGAGCGATAATTTTACTTTCCAATTCTTGCAGTAAAAATTTCCCCAAACCTTGTCCCCTTGCTGCTGGCAAAATATACATTTTGCGAATTTCCACAGCATTATTTCCGCGCTCAATCGGATAGTAAGCCGCCGTACCCACTATTTGATCCTGCCGTTCAACTACCCAAAACTCGCCGCCTTTATTGTGATAATGCAGTTCTACATCATAGACATCTCGATCGGCCCCGTGAGGTTCACATTTTAAACCGTACTCTGCTAAAACATCCCTAATTAAATAGAACGCCTCCGCGCGATCGCGCGTTTCCCAGGAACGAATTAAAAAATCCAGATGTTGGGTTTTCATTGGTGGTTGCAACTTAATATTTATTGGTTGACTTTAGCAACTGTAAACTTACTATTTTTTTGGTGTTTGACAGTTTTAAAATGCAGCTAACTTTTAACTGTGAATTCTGGGTTCAGGATGAAGAATTGCCAGTAACTCGCTCTCTACTAATGATAATTCCTCCAGCCTGTCAATCACAAAAGTGCGATCGAAATAAGTTGTTGCCAAAATCCAATATACTCCATAATGGCGCGCTTCCGAAGCCATCAAACTGCGGTAAAACTTAGCTAATTCCGCGTCGGGACAGCGATCGCCCAGCAGCCCCAACCGTTCGTGACTGCGCGCTTCTATCAAACCAGAAACCAACAAAGAATCCAAAAGTCTCTCCGGTTCCTGCTTGCGAATTTGACCGGACAAACCAGCACCGTAGGGAGGTGCGGCCAAAGGGCCTAAAGCAATGCTGCGCTGTTCTAACCGCTGGTTGACTTGCTCGAAATGCTCTAATTCTTCGCGGGCGATCGCCGTTAGCATCCTCACCAATTTTTCCCGGGCTGGGTAGCGAAACATTAAATTTAACGCTACTCCCGCCGCTTTCCGTTCGCAGTGAGAATGGTCTAATAAGATTGTATCCAAATGGGCGATCGCCTGTTCCACCCAAGCTTCCGAAGTCGGTTGTTTTAAAAACTTAATAGTTGGCTGTGTTGAAGTCATTAGTCATCAGTTATCAGTCATTTGTCATTAGCCATGATTTATGCTATTTTACACAATTTTTTAAACACCGCATACATATCTCCAGCAAACTTTTTCGGATTCCACAGCGGCGACAAATTGGCTGGATCTTTAGATTTCACCAACTGTGCTTTAATTGCATTTCTCAATTCACGTTCTTTACCCAATTTTACACCCACTTCCACATATTCCGACCAAGACCAAGCCACACCAGTTTCAATTCCCAAAGTCTGCAAAAACGAATAACCCATTCTCGACAAAAATTGCTCTCCTGTGCGAGTCACCACTGGCAGATTAAACCACAACGCCTCTAAAGTGTGAGTTCCTCCGTTGTAAGGATAAGAATCTAACAAAACATCGGCCAGCAAATAGATAATTCTGTGTTCTTCCTCAGTAGCAAATCTCGGCAAAAACTTTATTCGGTGCCGGCCGACTCCTGCAGCTTCGCAAGCTTGGTGATACGCACCCTCAAACACTGCTGCATCGCCTAAAGCTTTGTGAATTAAGATACTGTTCGGCACTTGTTTGAGAATCGCAATTTGTGCTTTTACCAACTCGCGATTAAATTTTCTGCCGGGAGCGACGCACAGATAAACTATTTGATCCAAACCGATGCGGTTCGACTTTCTCAAGGCCACCGGATCGACTCCATATCTCTGAAAACCTGACACCGCTACAAAGGAATCCGGCATCCTAATTAGCTGCTCGTCATAATATTTTTCTCGCTCGGCTGGGTGCGAGTGCCAGTCTGTAAGAAAGTAATTTTCTGGCGATATGTAAGGCGCATCAAATCCGAGCCAAGAAACACAAACTGGTGCGGGTCTTTGGTAGAGAATGTCAGCGTGAACTGGTACGCTGAGAGAATCTAATTCGACTAAAACGTCCAATTCATCTTGCTGAATTTGAGCGATTATTTCTGCAGAATTGGCTAGTCCGTTCGGGTACGTTTTCGGAAAAGTCAGTTTTCCCAAACTTTCAAATTGCTGAGTGCGATCGTCAGGCACAATTCTTTCGGAAGCGTACAAATACAAATTGGGTGTGATGTCGGACAATTCTCGAATGATGTCAGCACTGCACCAACCTACAGAATGTCGGCTGAAGTGATTGGACAAAAAGCCTATTTTTAACTTGCCACCAAAAGCCGTTGGTTTGAAACTGTAATTGGCGGGTTGAGAAAAATTAGGTTTGATACATTGGGCGATATACTTTTGGGCAATTAATCGGTAAAGTTTTGAGTTGGTCGCCAAGTCATCTCGCAAATAAGGCGTGCTGAATAATAAGTTTGCATAAAGCGATTTAATTTCTACTGAACTAACGGTTTCTAAGTTGTGCTGCAAGTACGACTCTATCTCTAAAAATCGCTCGCCCGCAATTTGATTCAATCCCGATACTTGATAGGTGCTGACGAAGTAAATCGCCGTCATAATTGGATCGGTTTCGGCACACATTTGGCTGTATTTGTGAACGGCTTGCCGCGCGGCTGCTAAATCGCTAGTATCTCTGAGGATGCCGCACAAATGTTGGTGAGCGGAAATAAAATCGGGTTTAATTTCTAGGGCTTTTTGAAGGTTGGGTATTGCGTCTTTAAATTTGCCCTGGTTCCGCAAAACTATGCCAATTTGACAGTATGCTTCGGCTAAATCGGGTTTGAAAGCGATCGCCTGCTGCCATGCAGCCACAGCCTCATCTAACTTCCCTTGCCGTGCTAATTGATCTCCCAAATTTAAGTGAAAATCTACCTGAGCAAGATGCGGATTGAGTTCGAGAGCTTTTTGCTCGTATGCTAACGCTGCATCCGCCTGCCCCTGCTGCTTCAGTGCCCCTGCCAAATTCCAGTAAGCAGCAGCCAAATTTGGTTTAAGTTCGATCGCCTTTTCGTAATTGACAATCGCCTCCACCAAATGCCCTTGTTTGTAGAGCATACTGCCCAAATTAGCATAAGCCTCAGCAAAATCGGGATTCAGGGCGATCGCCTCAGAATAAAACCGCATCGCTTCCTCAATGTAGCCGCTTGCTTGCTGCACATTGCCCATTGTCACGTAAGCCGCCGCCCAATCCGGTTGCAATTCCAGAGCTCGGCGACAAGCAGCGACGGCTGCTGCTAAATTGCCTTGAGAGTAATAGGTTTCTGCAACGACTGTCAGCGATGCAGCATCTTCAAATTGGGGTGTTTCGGATTGATTGCGGAAATCGGAATTCATTTGGCGGCCTATCTGTGCTATCAAGTTAAAGGTTGAATCTATATTATTTTGCAGAGTAGCAGTTTTAGCGGAACTACGGGCGATCGTCACAGAGAATTTATGAGCGACAAGCAAGCGACACAGCGCCAACATAACATCAAGTGGAAACCAAACCTCCTGCTGGGGATACTCTTGTTAACCTTAGCAATCCCCTTACCCTTTGCCCAAAAGACTTTCGCACAGCAGCAGCAGACAGCCAGCTTTCGGCAGAAATTATTTCAAACTGCTCTTTATTTCACCCTATATTTTGAGGGTGGATTCAGCAATCACCCTGCCGATAAGGGCGGCAGAACTTATCGGGGCGTCTTGCAAACGGAATACAACGCCTACCGCTACAGTCGTGGGCTTCCGCCCCTCGACGTGACGCAGATGTCGGAAGCAGAGCTCCTAGAAATTTATAAATATTACTGGGATTCGAGCCTCTCGGAAACGATGCAGCCGGCTTTGGCGATCGTCATGTTTGACACGGCCGTTAATTTCGGTATTAATAATTCTATTACCTTTCTCCAACAAGCTTTAGGATTGCCCCAAAGCGGCGTTTTTGACTCGCGCACCAAGCAAGCATTGAAAGCTGCTAACAACAAAAATACGGCGTTGCAAATGATTAACGAACGGATTATTTACCGCTACAAACGGGTGCAAGAAGATCCGAGTCAGATGGCTTTTTTCCGGGGTTGGCTGAGTCGCGATTATAGTTTGTGGGGCTATGTGAATAAGATTAAGAATTAAGCAGGGCTGATTCATTTTCTCCAAGTTGTAGTAGTCCCACGACAGGAGTTGAAACCCTTGTCTCATGAACCAGATTGATCCTATCCTGTCAACCCATTCCGATTAGCTGTTGTCGTCAAAATGTACTCAACTTGAGCCGGAGTTAAAGTCGGATTAGCATTCAAAACTAAAGCCGCTACACCAACTACTTGTGGCGTTGCAAAAGACGTGCCAGTTAGGGTGTCATAGGTGCTATAGGGAGTTGTAGAATAGATGTCTACTCCCGGAGCAACTACGTAATTCAAAGGTGTAGAACCCGCACCGTTCGAGGTGTCAGCCATCCTGCCGTTTATATCAATACTACCCACGGCAATTCCCCAGCGATCAGCATTACGAGCTGGATAATCAGGTTGACTAAAACCAGAATTTCCCACTGCTATCACCACAACAGAGCCTTTGTTATTTGCATACTCAATGGCGTCATTCACCAGGTTGGAAGGGTAAAACTCATTTCCAATACTGAGGTTAATTACATTTGCTCCATTATCAGCAGCATAGCGGATTCCAGCAGCAACATTATTCCACTCACCGTCACCAAAGGCGTCCAACACTCTGACAGGCATAATCTTGGCATTGTAGGCAACTCCTGTGATGCCAAAATTATTTCGTTCCGCCGCGATCGAACCTGCTACGTGAGTGCCGTGACCATCAGGATCTAGATCCATTGGGTAGTTGTCGTTATACAGAAAATCCCAACCCCGAATATCATCAATAAATCCGTTGCGATCGTCATCAATGCCGTTTCCAGCAATTTCCCCAGGGTTCCGCCAAATATTGTCATCCAAGTCAGGATGGTAGTAGTCAACACCACTATCCACGACAGCTACAACAATGCCATTTCCTGTAATGTTTTGATTCCAAACTTCGGGCGCATTTATAGCGTCTACCCCCCAATTATTATCGCTAAAATTAGGAGCATCAGGGAAGAGAGCTGAGCGGTTCAGGGCGCGGGAAACTGCGGCATTTGCATTCACCAAACCGTAGCCATAATTAGTATTATAAACACCGTTAGGTGTTGTAATATCTGGCACTACAGGAACAGAGGTTGCAGAAAGAGTCAGGTTGTAATTGGTAGAGCCTGAGTAGCTAGAGACTTGGACATAGTATGTCCCTGGAGACAGATTGGATAAACTAATCACATCCGGGATGGTGCCACTCTCTTGAGAGTAGCCAATACTTTCACCAAAATCAACTATAGCAATCCTAAATCATTATCAAGACTATGATACAATTATATGCAATACTTGATTGTGACAATAAAACCATGAATAACTTACAACTGCCACAAAAAGATAGGGAAAAAGAAATAGATTGTTTAGAATCTTTCATTAAAAGTGATATCGATGCCAGAGAACTAAAACGAGCAATAGCTGTAAAGATGGCGGTTTCAGGTAATATATACCATAAAATTAGCAAAAGTTTGGGTGTAAGTAAGTTTTTTATTGGTTATTGGAAAAAGCAATTTAAAACTAAAGGCATCGCCGGACTCAAACTAGGACATAAAGGGTCAAAAGGGTATTTAACGGCTCGACAAAATACTGAAGTAATCGAGTGGTTAAAGAATAAAGAATATTGG
>NZ_JAUBQW010000299.1:0-1510 GCF_036701485.1 Microcoleus sp. Pol11C3
TATCCTTGCTCTTCGCTGTGCTTATCTCAACGGTCAACTTTCAATTTGATGTATTTGCCAAAGTGAGATGCACCCGTCAATGCCTACTAAAAACTTCCTCATTTCTGAAACAAAAGAAACTCTGCAACAAGCATTAAAAGACCATGAGCATCCAGATATTCGACAAAGAGCGTTAATATTTTTATTACTAAATAACGGAAATACACAAGCTCAAACTGCTGAAATAATTGGATGTTCTCTCAGAAAAGTTGCCTATTGGAGCGTTAATGGTGACCCTCAAAAATTAGACAGTTTTAAAGATAACAGGATGAAGGGTAATTACCGAAAAGCTACAGAGAAATACATTAATTTACTTTTAGAAACAGTTGAAGTAGACCCTAAAAAATATGGTTATGAGTTCGGAAGATGGACAACAGCGAGACTTGCAATATATCTAGAAGAGCAGACGGGAATTGAGCTGAGTAGTACCCAAGTAAGGAGAATTTTAAAATCAAAAAAGTATGTTTACCTTTGGGCTAAATACAGCTTGAAGGATAAGCAAGATGCCGTAAAGAGGGGTTTATTCAAAGATAAACTAGCTAAGTATATAAAAATAGAAAAAGAATCTTCAGACCTTTTACAGGTATGGTTTTGGGATGAGAGTGGATTTAGTTTAAGAGTTATTAGAAGGAAAAACTGGTGTAAAAAGGGAGCTCGAAGTAGCCAAAGAGGAGATCGACGAAAAGGTCGTATTAATGTTATGGGTGGAGTGAGATATTTAGACAAAAAAAGATGGGTAGATTTTATTCCATCTGGTAATTCTGCTAATTTTTATGCGGTGCTGAAAAATTTTTATGAAGACTTAAAAGCAGAGTGGATATTGCAAGGAAATTTAGCGGAAGACTTTAAAAATAAAGGCTGTAAGTTTGTGATAATTTTGGACAACGCTAGTTTTCATAAGAAAGCAGAGACTTTGCAGAAAATAGCGTCAGAGATGCCGAATCTAATCATAGAGTTTTTGCCAAAGTATAGCCCTGACTATAACTTAATTGAATTAGTATGGCATTCCGCCAAGGAATATGTTGCCCATAGATTATTTGAATCCATTGAAAAACTAGAAGCACTGTTACATAAACTGTTAAATGAAGGAGGACTAATTATGAAATGGAACCGAAAAATAAAAAATAAAGGTAACTTGGTTAATGCAGTTTAGATGTCGAACAGCTTATTATAACTTTTTCCAACATTGTAGGTGAAAACTCGATTGCCACACATTCAACATCCGGGCGATCGCACTTTAGCAAGCCCAACAAACGCCAGTCTCCCGGACCCACATCTAGAATTCGCTTGACAGTTTTCGGCTTCCCGGCTCTTCCGTAGTTATTGTGCTAAAATCTTAATAAATAGTTCATTAATAATTTTTGCAGGAATAAAATATAAAAAAGTTAATGACAAACATACTAAATTTACCTGGCGTGATAGTAGAAGATTATAGTGCGATTCGTTGAAACGTGAATCACGGTGAAAGCCC
>NZ_JAUBQW010000102.1:0-23287 GCF_036701485.1 Microcoleus sp. Pol11C3
GTCTTCAAGATTAGTTATTTAATCTTCTCCCTCTTGAGTTTTTGAGTAACAGCTTGCCGGATATTCAAAGGCGGCTATTTTTGGCTGCAATCATTTTTTAGTCTAAACTACAGTTGCTAAGGATCGCGAATTAAATAATTTACACAAGTTTGTGGGGTGTCCCGCCCGCCCTTTCTGGACGGGCGGGAGGCCCATCTCACAAGAACCATCACGCATTGTAAGTTATTTAATTCTCATTCCTAAAGTAATGTATGCACCCTACTTACAGATAGTTGAAACTCTTGTAAAATACTTCGGTTGAGTGGTGAAAAAATTGCAGCTTTGCTTGAGCAATTCTTCTAACCCTTCAACCTGCCTCAGCCAGACAGTGCCGTTGCTTCCAGCTACAGCAATTTGCTTTCCGTCTCGACTCCAACCAACACTAACAACATTCTCCTCGAACTCAAATTGAGCAACCTGCCGCCCCGCTAAATTCCACAGCCGTACAGTCTTGTCAATTCCCACTGTAGCAAGCCGTTCTCCGTCGGGACTAAAACTAATTGATTTCGCATCAAAATGCAAGGTTTGAAATTCCTTAACTAATTCTTTTTCTGACAGATTCCACAGCCCAACTTTGCCATTCAATGTTACTGTAGCAAAGCGATACTGGTGTTGAGCCGGAGTGAAACTGAGCCCAATTGCCTGAACAGGCAGTGTTTTTTTCAGCTTGCCCGACAAATTCCAAATCCGCACTGTTGAGTTGCCATCTAAAGTAGTTATAAAATCGCCGTTTGGGCTAAAATTTACGCTTCTCACTAAGCCGTTGTGACCAGGGAGTTTCACGACGCTAGACGATATTAATTTGGGCAGTTTTGACAATTTCCAAATTGCAGCATTGCTGTCTATTCCTGCAGCAGCCAACAACAGTCCGTCGGGACTAAAACTGATGCTAGTAACTGAGCCTTGAATCCCTTTGAATGTAAAAATATTTTTTCCTGATAAATTCCATATTTTAACTGTGCTGTCTCTTCCGGCAGTCGCTAAAAAATTACCGTTCGGGCTAAAGTTTACCATATTAACGGACTGCTGCCAAGCTTTCCATTCAACAATTTTTTGCGCGGACAAGTTCCAAATCCGAACTCGATCGTCTATTCCTGCGGTTGCTAAGATTTGCCTGTTTGGGCTAAAACTGACGCTGGTAACTGCACCTTTATGAGCTTGCCAATTTATCTTTGTGGGCGGAAGTGATGAGGTTTTTATCGGCTGTTTATCGCTAATTTTATCGAGAATTACTTGTAAGGCTAACAGCGGTCTAGTTGCCGGATATTCTTCTAGCTTGTGTTTGTTATTAACCAAGGTTTTTAATCTTTTTCCGGAGGCAATCGCCCTCAGTAAGGCTTCTGATAAAGCTTCACTGTTTTCTGTCTTTTGAGATACCGCCAACAGTAAAGCATCGCTGCCATTTTGTTCGATTTCGATACTTGCTTGTGCTAGTTTAAACCGCTGGTAAGCGAGAGTTGAAAAGCCGATCGCCCCCACTAACGATGCTGCCAGTACCGCAGAACCGATTCTGATCCACTGTTTGGCTTTTTGTTTGGCAGAGTCAGCTTCCCTCAAAGCTTTTTCGGCATCGCATACCGCTTTTTTGGTTTCTAGTGTAGCTGAATGCAGCAGTTGATTTTGGTCGCTCAAAATAACTTTCTGGCTGGCAGTCAAAAACTGAAAATCTTCGTTTCTCAAACTTTTTCCTGCCGCCCAAACTAATGCTGACTGCAAATCATCCCCTCGCAAGAGTTGGGAATCATCTCCACAGCTAGAATTTAGCCAGAGTTTGATCGCTTCCGAGTAAGGCGAGAGTTTTTCTAATTTTTCTTCAATTAAATCTTTGTTAAATACAGCTTCATAAATAGGATTAGAAATTGTTAATTTTTCCCAGCGCTTAACGATTAATCCGCTCAATCGTAATTCCATTTGTTCGGCACTGCCATCAGGGACAATTTCAGCTTGTTCTAAAATTTGCTCATACAATCCGAGTCTCCTGACAATGCGCTGGTTTTCTTTGAAAAGCCGATCGCGAATTGTGGACAAATGTTCTGGCACATCTTGAGTTTCCCAATTCTCCACGATTTTCAAGCGCACTACTTTCTCCACCCACTCTTTGGGATTTTGGACTAATTCGGCATTTTCAAAGAGAAGTTTGCACAGCTTTTGAGTCAAAAAAGGCTGCCCGCCACTCCAATACAAAACCTCTCTCAGAACTTCATGAGGGCTGTCTGTAAGCTCTGCCAACCCCGCTGCTAGCGGTTGAGCTTCTGTTTCGTCAAAACCAGTTAATTCGATCGCCTTGCCAATATTAAAAGGAGTATTGCTGCTGGCATTTTGCTCGCGACACAAATCCGTCGGCGATGCTACACCTAAGAGGGCCCAAGTTAGGCGATCGAACTCTGAATTGTTGGCGCGCTTGTTGTAGCACGATCGAATTAAGGCTAAAAAATCGTCGGCGGGAAAATCTAGGGCGAGAATGCTGTCGATTTCGTCAATAAAAATGACAATATTGCTGTTGATGTTGGGTAAAAGTACGGTTTCGATGAATTCGCTCAACCTTTGAACCGGGGTTAAAAAATTGCGATCGCGCCACCAAGTCCGCACGTTGACAATATCAGACAGGTTAAAGTTATTTTCGAGAATGCGTAGCAAACCAGCATACCACTGTTCGGGAGTGACGCCACGGTTGCCAATTTCCGAAATGTCGATCGCAGCACAAGCAATTCCTTCATTTCTCAACCGCTGAATTGTCCGTACCTGCAAGCTAGATTTGCCCATTTGCCGGGAATTCAAAACATAGCAAAATTCCCCCGCCTTCAATCCGTTATAAAGGTCGTCGTCTGCTTGCCGCTTCACATAATTGGGAGCGTTATTGGTCAGACTACCGCCGACTTGATAGTAACTCGGTTTTGTGGTAAAATTCATATAAGTTATTCGGCGGTTGAAACCGCTACTAAACAAACAAAGTCCGCCTTCGCGGACTGAAGAAGTGAGGCGGTATTAAAGCATAATTTTGTATGATAAATTGTAGCACAATACAGTATGAAAACTGATTGGACTGGATATCACCAAGACAAAGACCAGTTAAGATCTGAAATTTGGTCTTTGCTGAAGCAGCAAGCCGCATCTATTGGCTATCCGTTCGGTCATATTCCCAACTTTGTCGGTGCACAGGTGGCTGCCGAAAGATTGGCAACTTTACCAATATGGCAACAAGCAAAAACGATTAAGTGCAATCCAGATTCGGCGCAAATTCCGGTGCGGATGCAAGCTTTGCAAGATGGAAAACGCCTGTATATGGCAGTACCGCGATTGACAGACGATCGCTGTTTTGTAGAGTTAACTGCTGAGGATTTGCAGAGGCAAAATAGATCAATTGCCGAAAGTGCGATTGCCCAAAAAGCTGTCACTTGCGGGCGGTTGGTGGGTTTTGAAGAAATGCAGCCAATAGATTTAGTTATAGTCGGTTGCGTAGCGGTGACGCGCCAGGGAGGACGCACGGGGAAAGGAGCAGGATTTGCCGATTTGGAATTGGCTATGTTGAAGGAATTCGGCTTAGTACAAATCGATACACCAATTGTCACCACAGTGCACCCTTTGCAAATAGTTGCAGATTCGCACTTGCCAATGCAAGCTCACGATTGGGCGCTGAATTGGATTATTACTGCTGAGGATGTAATTAAAACTAATACAACTTATCCGCGTCCAACTGGGTTAAATTGGGAAGAATTGCGGCAGGAACAGTTGGAAAAAATCCCTATTTTACGCAAATTACAAGAGCAACTAACTAATAAGAAATGAAGGATTTCCGCAGAAACCGGGTTTTTTACCAGAAAGAATTGGTTTAAAGCCTCTCCCTGCTCTGGAGAAATTAAAAGAAGACGATTCCTTACTCCAATCCTTTTCCTTCCTTCCAGGTAGAGGTCGCTGTCAACTGTCAACTGAAGAAAAGACGCTTGCTGTCATCCGCCCAAATGCCCGCTTGAATCATAGCATGATACTGCTCGACGCTCAAGGGCAAAATTAAATAATTCGGGATTGTTGCGACACTTTCACCAGGCCACATAACAGTCTGCAGGAGTTGATTTAGTTGCGATATTACGTCGATTTTAACACTTACTTTGCAGCCAAAATGCGCCACATAATGAAAACAGTAAAACCTAGATAACCAAACACGGTTATCCAATCCAGCCAATTATCGGAAGTTATTAAAAAAATCTCGTTCACTGGTCGCGTTTACCTAATGATTGTTAGAGTATTTAACTGCATTGTATACCAAATTTGGTTTAAATACTTTATACCTCTTGCACTTTTTTTGGTTGCTCTATTAATCCAAAAAAAGTGCAAGATGTTAATTATACGATTTTACCCAAGTGCGATCGAAAATATTGCCGGTACAGTTCGCACCTCGGCACGCACTCGTTACCCTGCAATCTCACCAACCCCAAACTGTCCAACTTAAACGCCTGCATGGCCTTTAATTGCACCGGAGAATCCGCCACCACAATCTCTCTCATTCCCTGCGCCAACTCTGGATATTCTTCCAAATTCCACAGTTGACGGCGCAAATGGTCGCTGTAAATTCCCGCATCGGCGATCGCAGTTTCTTTTAATTCATCGAGTGTCAAACCTGAGCGCGAAATGTGATATAATGCCACTCGCACTAAATACGGATGTCCGCCGACAATTGCCATCAATTTCTCAACTTCTGCCTCCGACCACTGCAAATTATGGCGTGCTGCTAAATCTTGTATTTGCTGATGGTTAAATTCCGGTAAATCGACTGGCAATCCGACGTTGAAAGGCGATTGATTGATGTTCATCGGGATGTAAACTTCGGTAGAGTGAACTACAATTAATCGCAGTTTTTTCCAGATGTCGCGCCGCTTTGATTCTTCGTGCCACGCCCGCAGCAGTCCTAAAAAGTCTTCGGCAATGTCTGGATATTGGAAAACGCGATCGATCTCGTCTAATCCTAAAATTAAAGGACTGTCGATTTGCGGCAAAATGTATTTTTCAAAGTAATCTTTGCAGTTGACTTTGCTGCCAAAAATCTCGTCCCAATAATCATCTAATTGATTGGGTAAGTGCAGTTCGCGGCCGACGTAAGCGCAAAACCACTTTAAGAATTTATCTAAGTTGGCGAATACGGCTTTATCTACTAACTGAAAAGTTAGCGGCACGGTGCAATAGCCTTGACGAGTTCCGTGATGCAAAATTCTTGCCATCAAGGAAGTTTTGCCCATTTGTCTCGGTGCTTTGATTCTAATTAATGCGCTGGGCTGCACAATAGTTTGATAGCAACGTTCTTCGATGGGCGGGCGTTCTACATAAAATTGAGAAGCGACATCGACTTGTCCTCCCGGTAATTCCGGTTCGGCGGCGGGTAGAGGTATTTCGTCGTTGCTAATTTCTAATAGCTGTTTTTGTGTTAAATCTTCTGTTTCTTCTGTGAGACGTGCGGGTTGTTCTGCTAGTAAATTCAGAACTTCTTCGATAATAATAGGAGTGTCGGCGGTGGTTTTCCATTCCCTCTGTTTGATACGGTACAGATAGCCCCGCAAATCGTGATTTAGAGGCGCATTCAGCGGAAAACCGACGCGGATGGGCAGAATTATTGGTTTCTTGTCAGGGCGGGAGTCTTGCAGTTCTTTTGCTTGCTGAACTTGATATGTTAGCAGTTCGCTTTGGTTTCCCGTTGGTGGCAGCAGTAACAGCAAATAATCGCATTCTTGGAGGAATGAATTAATGCGATCGAACCAATTATCTCCTAATCTAATGTTATTTTCTGCTGTAAAAACTGTATGACCGATCGCGCTTAAGGCCGTTTCCAACTGTTTTCCCAACTCACGATCGGGTTCGGCGCTGCGATAACTGACAAATACTTTAACAATTCTGCTGCTGGTGGCGGTTTCCCCCGCCGGCCAATTGTCCAGCTCGTCTAAATTTTCCGGTTCCTCAAATTTAGCCGATCGATGGTCGCTAGCAGCCAGAGTCATTTCAAAAGCCGCGAACAACTGTCGAATTTTACTCAAATCCGAACCTTCTCTACCCTGCTTAATTTTGCTGACTGTATCGCCACCGACGCCAGACTCAGCCTCGATTTCAGTCAGAGTACCTCTAATGTTATTTCGGTCAGACCATTCTTGGAGCGCCTCGTTAAGTTTCTTTAAGCCAGAGGCAGTGAGAATGCGACCGCGATCGCGTGTTGACTTGAGCACTTCGCTTGCAGTGAAAGGGAAAGGAATCTAGGAAGTTTAACGCCTTAAGTCCCTATTTTAGGCGATTTTAAGGAAGATAATCAGCCAGCCGGAATTTAAGGAATTTTACGGTCAGAGGTTTTTTGGGCGATTGACTCCTCAAACTCTGTCCTGATAACGGCTTCAACAGTTGAATATATTTGAGGAGAAAAAGTTTTTCTTAACTCCCCAATCTCCGCCGCTAATCACCACTTAACTTTTTAGAGTAGATACACCAAGCAAAAAAGGAGCAGCCAAATGAGCAAAATCTTACACAGACTGGCAATGGCCGCTTTGGGAACCGCCGCCATTTTCACAATTAATACACTTAATAATTTAACAGAAGCATCAGCCGCTGGTAAATTTGACCAACCAGAAACTTATCAAAACACAATTATTCCACTTGGTGTACCGGGTCAGTTTCATAAATAGGGCAATTCATTGATGGATTGATTTAATTGAATTAAGGAGAAATTATGAAGTCTACACTGTGCTCACCACAACCTATAGCTACAAAATCTGACTCGGTTGATGCTGATGCGATCGATGCCTGCACTGCACTTGCGTGGCTTGAACTGGTAGCATTAGATGCCAGCGCTCTCACGGGGGACGATTGGCTGGCGTTGTGCGATGATATAGATAGCGGGGAAATCTACCGCTGCTGGTTTTTGTGGCGCGATCGCGAAGTTAGCGGTAATTGGGAAGCTTACGATCCTTTGAGCGATCGCCGATTTGTTGCTAAAGGAAAAGTTTTTCTCAAAGCCGCGATCGACTCGCTCGAAGATGCTAGAAATGGGGAGTTTGCATAACTTTAATTAATCTAATGCGAATAAAATTTGCGTAGATCAAACAAGAAATCCGCGAAATTTCGGGACTCTACAAACTTTTATCCGCCGGCGCGCCACAAAAAAAGGGTAATACAACCGGGTTTGATAGCAGTCCCGGAAACCGAATTTTCTCAAATAAAATAATATAAACTTACGGCTACGGGCACGAGTTGACTGTATGATGCTATGTGCTTCGCCCTGAAAACGGTTGATAACGTTTTTCCAGGCGCTTTCTCGTTGCAGCCGTTAAACTCTTTCTCTTTAAACATGACTCTAAAACTCCGATGGCTGTTGCCGGCCGCCCTTAGTCTTTTCTCGATCGCCCTGCCCGCAAAAGCTGATACACTAACATCTTGGCACTTCGATGCCCGCGAAAACCAACTCAATTTAACCACGGATTCAGGAGTTCAGCCGGAAGTCAAACTCATTGCAAATCCCACCCGCTTAGTAATTGACTTACCTGGAATAGTCTTGGAGTATCCCGAAAGTCCTCAAAGCTACAACTCAGCTATTCAACAAATTAGAGTCGGGCAGTTTGACACGGAAACTACCAGGTTAGTGATACAATTAACTCCAGGTTATAAGTTAGACCCGCAAAAAGTCCGAGTCATTAGAGAATCTGCCACGCGCTGGTCATTTCAGTTGCCAAATCCCGAGCAAATAGCGGGGAACGAGTCTTTTATCCCAACAGCTATTACCAGCGTAGAACAAGCAGCAGGTCAAGTTACGCCCACTGTTTCGCCGGAAAATCAGAGAAACTATTCCACTGATTTGGTGATGTCAACTGGCTCGGAAATGACAGCCATCAAGCCTCAAATCGAAAGTGCGATCGAACAGTATAGATCCCTGAGCGCCGGAATGTTTTTTCTGGATTTAGATACAGGAAACTATTTAGATATCAAGGGCGATCGAGTATTTCCGGCAGCTAGTACCATCAAATTACCTATCCTGATAGCCTTTTATCAAGATGTAGACGCAGGCAAAGTTAGCCTCGACGAAACATTAGTTATGAAGTCCGACTTAGTTGCCAGCGGCTCTGGAACTATGCAAGACGAACCAGATGGAACTCGGTTTAGCATCAGAGAAACCGTAGATAAAATGATTACCATCAGCGACAATACAGCCACCAACATGATTATTGAACGTTTGGGGGGAATTGCTAAACTCAACGAGCGTTTTCGCACTTGGGGATTAACTGATACGAGAATTCGCAATTGGCTGGGCGACTTTCAAGGAACAAATACCACAAGTTCTGTGGATATGGTAAAGTTGCTGGCGATGCTGTCTCGCGATAAATTAGTTTCTGAATCGAGTCGGGAACAAGCTTTAGAATTACTGCGGCATACCACAACTAGAACGCTTTTGCCCTCTGGTTTGGGTGCCGGTGCAGTTATTGCTGACAAAACCGGAGATATCGGCTTTGTAGTTGGCGATGCGGGAATTATTGATATGCCCAACGGTAAGCGTTATTTAGCGGCAATATTTGTCAAACGTCCTTACAATGACCCAATTGTGAGAGATTTTGTGGGCCGGATTTCACGGATTGTTTACAATTATTTGGACCAACCTGCGGCGAGAGTACCGGATAATTTGCGTTGATAAGGCAATTGGCGATTGAAATCGCTACTAAACAAACAAAGTCCGCCTTCGCGGACTTGAAGAGAAGATTTTTAATGACTAATGACTATTCTTTGCGCTCGACAGCTACAGTCACATGAGCCACAACTGCCCCAACTGTAGCAAGTACAGCAGCAATTGGAAAGACTACTGATCCTGCCACGCCGCCTACCAATCCCGCCATCAGCGGAATGTCTGCCAAAGTCCGCCCTTGCGAGTTTTTGATGACGAGGCGGCGGAGTTTTCCTTGCTGAATTAGTTCTTTGACTTTACCAATTATACTGTCGCCGCTAATCTTAAATTCTTCCACTCGGACTTTTTCCTCTGTTGCAAATTCTGAGGCGAATAAAGGAGTTTCAACTGTTGGGTTGGCTGAATTTCCTGCCGCTGCTGTTTCGTCTTGTAGAATTGTTACTTGTTGTTCTAGTTGTGAGTTCATTTTTTGTAGGGCGGGTGAAAACCAACCGTTTAATTTCTATACCCTTATCTTCGGCGATCGCACTTGGGAATGACAGGCAAGGAAACCCTACAATCTGCATTCGTACTTTCCACCCCCGACTTTTACTCAAAACATTATCTCTGTCTGGTTAGATCAGGGCAGGTTTATCTATTCCTAAAGGTAGAAAAAATATCTCTGGCAAAACCCGCCCCTAGTGATTATTTGTGTCGAATTAGCTCGTAAATTTCCACATAGTCTTTAGCTGGATATTTCCACGAATTGTCACAACTCATGCCTTGAACCATGAATTTTTCAAATTCATCATGATAGTCGTACCACAATCCGATCGCGCGATCGAGCGCCGACTCTAAAGCGCCGTAGTCGCTTTGGTAAAACACGTAACCGTTGCGCTCTTCCGGGAGGTGGCGGGTGTCGTAATCTCGATCGAACACAGTATTCACCAAACCGCCAACTCCCCGCACCACAGGAACAGTACCGTACCTCAACCCGATCATCTGAGTCAGCCCGCAGGGCTCATAATTGCTGGGAACCACAATCATATCCCCACCAGCGTAAATTAAGTGCGACAGTTCCTCATTAAAACCTAGTTCTAAGTGGCAGTCTGGATTATCATTTAAAAACTGTTTTTCGTGCTGGAAATGAGCGTTAATTCCCGCTTCCGTTGCGGAACCCAAAAGCACGAATTGCGCGCCCTTACTCAAAGAGTAATAAATTGCATGGTGGACGAGATGAACGCCTTTTTGGTCGTCCAAACGACCGATAAAGGTAATAATAGGCTTGTCAGCATCGCGCAGGAACAGCCGATCGCGCAAAGCTTTTTTAGTTTTGGCTTTTCCTGCCAACTCCTCATGAGTGTAGTGGTGCGGAATGTAGCCATCACTCTCGGGATTCCATACATCGTAATCAATGCCGTTGAGCACCCCGCGAAACTTCTCTTGATACAAATGCAAAGTGTGGCCCAAACCGTAGCCAAACTCGCCGAGGTGAGCTTCCCAAGCGTGGTGCGGCGAAACCGTGGTGACAAAGTTCGAGTAAACAATCCCACCTTTCATAAAGTTGATAGCAAAAGGGTTAAAGTTATCTCGCAGGCGATCGTACTCAAAATAATAATCCTCTCGATTCAAACCCGTTGCTTGCAAAATATCGCTACCTCCCATGCCTTGATGTTTGAAATTGTGAATGGTATAGCAAACTCGCTGATTTTCCATCCAATTGTATTTGTAAATTTCAAACAGCATGACTGGAACCAAACCAGTTTGCCAATCGTGACAGTGAATCACCTCGGGACGCTTGTTGCTTCTGAGCAAAAATTCCAAAGCGGCTTTGCTGAAAAATGCAAACCGCATATTGTCGTCATTGCAGCCGTAATAACAGCCGCGATTAAAAAAGTTATCTTGAGAGCGAGGTTCGATGAAAAAACACAACTGCCCGTGCACCCAGCCGCACAACACATCACAGAGGATTTCGCCGCCATACCAGGGCACAGCAAGATCGCGGTAGGCCTCGTGAAGTCCCCAAATGTGGTCATACCTCATGCAGTCGTACTTGGGTAGAATAACCTCGACGCAGTGGCCGGAATTCTCTAACTCCCGACTTAAACCGTAAACTACGTCGCCCAAACCCCCTGCTTTGATGACGGGGGCGCACTCCGAGGCAATTTGTACTATGTACATTTTTTTTCTAGCTCCTGGATGAATCAAAAAAATATTTTCTTAACTTGACAAAGTAAAGTATATGAGTTCTCGGCAAATAAGCAAGTCGGCCATTGGGAATACGGGGAAATACGCGCAGCTAGCGGATGTTGGGGCAGATTCGGGCGATAGGTGATATCGTTTCCGCTCAGATCTGAATTATTTAAACCGCAGAGGAGGCACAGGACGCATCCGTGAGTTCAATCTAAAATCGATTTCATACCCCATTTGCTGGCATTTGTCAACTAAATATTTTTAAAATTTTTGCCTAATTTGCGCGAAATTTTCTCGCACGATGCTGATAACTGATTGGTACAGAGCACCTGTTCGGCTGCCAAAAATCAACAGGACTTACGCATTCAAGGGGGTCTTAGAAGGGTTTGAGATTCTTCGTTTCACTTGCCAATGACACAATTATCTTGAAATGCGTCCAGGACTAATCAAATCAGGGATTCTATCGTGGAATTTAAACCAGCAAATGCCGTGTCCAGCATTCATCCAGAGACTCTTAAGGAGGCGCTCGCCGATGCCCGACACCAACGATAAGGAAAACAATTTAAACCAACAACTCCAACAGCTAGTTGCTGAAGCCTGTTCGCATCCGCCCAAAAGCTTGATGCGGCGGGAAAAACTCAGCGAGATAGTGAGGCTGATTGTAAAATCAGGCAAACTTTGGCAAGAAGACACGCCTCATTACAACGATGCTTTACAGCAAACTTGGGTGTATTTTTGTCGCAATGTTTGCGAAGCGAACACCGCAAACAAACCTTACGATTGCAATCTGGGCAGCGTCATTACTTGGCTGGACAAATATCTCAAGATGCGACTGAAAGACTTTACTCTCGAACGAACGCAGGAAAAAGTTAGACGTGATTTACCGTTGATTTCAGAAGAATCAGCAGAAATTAACCTGATCAATAATATCGAAAACCCGCCGACTTATTCAGACAGTCCGCTAGCCATCCTAGAAGAGACAAAAAAATGGGTGCGGGCAGATCCGGAGGGGGAATTGAGAAGCGTTCACATCAAAGAACGCCCCGATGTCACTTGCCAAACCTTAATTCTGAGGCGTCTTCCTCCGGAGACTCCCTGGAAAAACATTGCTCTTGAATTTAACTTGCCGCCGTCAACCGCACCCAATTTTTATAAAAGAGAATGTCTGCCCCGCTTGCGAAATTTTGCCAAAAATCAAGGATATCTGGAATAAAGGCAGGACCACTCCTGTCCTAAAAACATCGGTAAAAAAGGAAAACCGTGATGAATAACAGCACCGAAAATATCAGAGAAAAATCTATTTCCCTGCCCATTACTGCCGCAGCCCTGCGACTGGCACAGAAGTTTTCAATTCTTGACGGAGTGACATCCCCGGAAAAAAAAGAGCAAGTTTATTTCAACACTTTAGCTGTATGTGCAGTGAAAGATTACATGGAAATGATGGACATTCCGACAGATTTGAATGCCAGCGACAGTTGGAACGCGGCCATGCGCCTTTACACCGATGCAGCAGACTTGAAATTAACTCAAGTAGGTCATTTGGAATGCCGACCTCTGAAGTCGGGCAAGTTTTGTTACATTCCGTTGGAAATACCGGACGATCGCATTGGTTTAGTAGCAGTTGAGATCGATATAAAGCGACAAGAAGCTACTTTGTTAGGATTTATTAAAACTGCAATTGCTGGGGATTTAGCGGTTGAAAAGTTGCAAAGTTTTGACAATTTTCTCCAACATTTGGATTGTCTGGAACGCACCAAAAAAACAGTACAACTGCGTCAGTGGCTGCACAATATTTTTGAGGCTGGTTGGCAGTCTGTAGAAGATATTTTAGTGCCACAAGAACCTCATTTAGCTTTTCGTTACAGCAGCGCAGTCGTGCGGGGCAAGATAATCAATCTGACAGCAGATATCTCGGAGAAAGCATCAGCAACCATCGATTATTTTCAAGAAAAACCTAATTTATGGAGGGGTGTAAAAGAACCAGCCCGATCGGTAGCTTTGCTGCTGGCGATCGAACCCAAAACCGATACTGAAACTAATATTAAAGTACAGGTGCATCCCGCCGGCGGGGCAGACAGCTTGCCGCTCAATCTGACTCTGAAAGTCATCGACGGCGAGGGAAAAACTGTCATGGAAGCTTGCGCCGGCAGCGGTAACGGCTACATGACTCTAGAATTTGCCGCCGATCGCGGAGAATGTTTCAGCGTTGTGGTAAAACTGAAAGAACTCTGTATTACAGAGAATTTTGCCGCCTAAAGCGGCTCGCTTGCCATAAGTTGTTCAGCATGGAAATTGAATTTGGGCGGGCAGGATGCCCAGCCCACAAGAATTTCATCGCGCCGTGACTGTAAAATTTAGATGCGCCGGGGCTTATCAGTTGTTAGCCATGCCGAAATTAGTTGTTTTGAAGCTAGATGATAACTTGATAAAAGGGGTGCGAGTTTCTCTGGAAATCGGCGCGGAAGGAGATCGGCCAGCAGTGGAAATCCAAGCCTTCTTGCCTCCGAAACCAGAAATAGCGGAACACTACGATCGCTGGCAGTCAACCTACCGCAGTTTGGGAGATTTCCGCATTAAGCCGATCGAAATTAGCATTATGGGATCTCGTCCAGAACAGTTGGCCAAATGCCGCTTGTTGCGGGAACAGTTAAGCCAGCAAATCAATAGCTGGCTCAACTCCGAACCGTTTCGCAAACTCAAAGAAACATTGCTCGAACAATTAATGCCATCGGAAACCATTCGATTTTTAATCAAAACTGACGACATCGATTTGCGGCGGCTACCTTGGTACTGTTGGGATATTTTTGAGCGCTACCAGAAAGCCGAAATTGCTTTGAGTCCCGCAACTTATAAAAAACAGGCTATTGCCAACAGAAATCCCGCTCAAGGCAGCGTAAAAATTTTAGCAATTTTGGGGGACAGTCAAAAAATAGATATTGAGCAAGATCGAATTATACTTGCAGGATTGCCCTCAGCAGAAGTTACTTTTTTAGTAGAACCAAGTCGCCGCCAAATAGGCGATCAGCTTTGGGAAAAAAGCTGGGATATCTTATTTTTTGCCGGACACAGTTCCACCCGCAGCGACGGCAGATCGGGTAAATTTTATATCAATCAAACCGAGAGTTTAACAGTAGAAGAACTGACACACGGTTTCAAGCTAGCGGTTAGCAGCGGCTTACAGTTAGCCATTTTGAATTCCTGCGATGGATTGGGAATAGGACGACAGCTTGAAGATTTGGGCATCCCGCAAACGATCGTAATGCGGGAACCGGTGTGCGATCGAGCTGCCCAAGATTTTTTAAAGTATTTTCTCCAAGCTTTTTGCAGCGGGCAACCTTTGTATGTGGCAGTGCGCCTCGCGAGGCAAAGATTGGCAGAATTAGAGTCAGAAATTCCCGGCGCTGATTGGCTGCCGATTATTTGTCAAAATCCGGCAGCTAAGCCGCCAACTTGGCAAGAGTTGGTACACAAACCCGAGCCGGAAACTGTCAGCAATCCGCCATCTTTATCTCGGCTGCGCCGCTTTCAGATCGGGCTGTTGGCGATCGCAACTGCTGCTGTTTCTGTCATGGGAGCGCGATCGCTGGGCTTGCTCCAGATATGGGAATTGCAAGCTTTTGACCAACTGATGCGGCTGCGTCCTGCAGAAAGCTCAGACTCGCGTTTGCTGGTGGTGGAAGCCACGGAAACGGATATCAACCAATACGGCTTTCCGCTGCCGGATGCGACGATCGCAAAAGCAGTGGGAAAATTGGCACAGTATGGGGCGCAAACGATCGCCCTGGACATCTTCCGCGATCGCCCTTTAGGGCCCGGTTATGCAGCATTAGCCGCTCGCTTTCAGGGCGATCGAAATTTAATTGGTTTGTGCAGCGTCAAAGAAACCGGCAAACCCAACAAATGCGGCATCAAACCGCCGCCCGCACTGCCAAAAGAGCGCCTCGGGTTCAGCGATGTGGTGGCAGATGCCGACGGCATTCTCCGCCGCCACTTGCTGTTTATGCAGCCGCACAGCAGCGATCCTTGTACTACAGATCACTCTTTGAGCGCGAGGGCTGCCCTCCATTACCTAGCAGCAAAAGGCATCAAACCGGAAGATATTCCCAGAGATAAGATAAGGCTGGGTAATGCAGTTTTTGCACCGATTCACGGCAGTACAGGCGCTTATCAAAACTTGGACGATCGCGGTTTTCAAATGATGCTCAATTACCGACAACCCAAAAATTTTGTTCGCCGAGTCAGGCTGGCAGAACTGTTAGAGGGAAAAGTCAATCCCAATTGGATAAAAGACCGAATTATCTTTATTGGCGTGACGGCTCCGATTTCCAATCCAGATTATTTTTTGACGCCCTACAGTGCGGGAGAATCACCTTCCCAGAAAATGCCGGGGGTATTAATTCAAGCGCAAATGTCGAGTCAAATTCTCAGCGCTGTTTTGGATCGGCGCCCGCTGCTGCAAATTGCACCTGAATGGGCCCAAATGCTGTGGATTGTGGGTTGGGCAGCAGTTGGTAGCGCGATCGCGATTGTCAGCCGACGCAGGCTGCACGTGGTGTCGGGGGCGATCGCATCTGCGGGGATTTCGTGCGGGGTTTGCTGGTTTTTGCTAATCGGGGGCTGGTGGCTGCCTTTGGTACCCTCAGCTTTGGCAATGGTAGAAGCCGGTTTAATTGCGATCGCTTTTACTTTTCGGCCGAAATGACAATAAGTAAGTCCGCAACCTTGAGAAATCGGGTTGATCGCGAGGGAGCATCTCATATTTGTAAAAACACTTCTTCTGGCTCCTTCCTTCTGACTCTTTCCTCCTAGCTCCTGGCTCCAAACTCCAATTTTTAGGTTGGCTGCTTTCCTTGAAATGCTCCAGCTCGCGATCGGCTATTTTTGGTTATTTTGCTGGTGCAGATAGTTGTTAATCGCTTTAGCGATTTTTGCTTGCTGGTATGGGTTCATCGTGCGGGGTAGGGAGATGCGAGAGCCTCCACAAACTAACAGTCTAACTTCGTACCAAATATCATGATCCCGATCTTTTGTTCGCTCGACTTCCACGCCATAAATATCGCCCAGAGAGTATTCCATTACTTTACGTGCCAACAAACCCCGCTGTTTAACAGTCAAGGTGTTTAAAGTTTCATCGAAGCTGTAGGTTTCATTATTTCTCAAGACGAGCACTGCGACTGCTGCGAGCAAAAATATGCCTCCTGTCCATCCCAACCAGCGCTCGTCTTGGCTTAAGCGCAGCAATTGATCTTTTGCATTTTTAACAAAAAAATTGATGTCAGAAGCAACAGCGTCTTGGGTTCCCCAATTAGTGGAGTTAGCAGTGAAAGGAACATTGCCAACAGAAGTCAGAAGTACAACTCTGGTTTTATAGCCGCATCTTTGAACTTTCGCTCCCTGCAAAGAAGCAAGCTCAATTTCTTGGATTTTTGAACCCAGTAAATTCGATCGCACAATCTGGCACTTTCCTTGTTTTGCCTGCAATCGCTGGCAGCTCAGGGTTGCTGCATGATAGTCAAAAGTCAGCGATATCAGTCCAAATATCATGAATAAACAACTAGGTAACCAAAAATCAAATATACTCTGAGTCTGAATTATTAATTCACTTGCTGTTTGCTTAATTATTTTCATTTATCTCACCCTTTTATTCCAAAAATGAGGCTAAGTAGGTAGGCGCTGTAAAACACAAGTATGTAAACGATTGTAAAGTATCCTTAGCCCTAAGCGTGGCTAAGTTCGCCCTGTTTACATACTGTTACATAGCTGTGTTTAATCCCGCTTACCTACTTACCTGGTTATTGCGATCGATAGGAGCGAAAGTGTAACCGTATCCGTGAGTAGTTTGAAGAAAATTCGGAACAGCCGAATCGACTTTAGCCAGTTTCCTGCGAATCAGACGAATATACACGTCCACCACTTGCTCGTCTCGTGAATCATTGCATTTCCATCCCCAAACTTTTTCGATTAGCTGTTGGCGGCTCCAGGCTTTACCTGGATAAGTTGCCAAAAAATACAAGAGTTGAAATTCTAAGGCCGTCAGAGCTAAAGTTTTCTCTTTCAATCTCACCTCCCTACTCATTAAATCGATCCCTAGTTCACCGAAGACAATATGGCGCGGAGTGACGGTTTTCATCCCCCTCAACAAGATTTCTATTCTAACTGCCAAGTCCTCAAGACTAAACGGTTTGCCGATTAAATCATCAACACCTGCTTTGATGATTTTAATTCCATCTTCTTCGCCTGTACCGCTGCTGGACATCACGACTAAAAAAACATTATTCCGTCTCTGCATTTCTTGGCAAAGTTTAACGCCGATATTATCGGGCAAATTCCCATCCAAGATTACGAGGACTGGGTTGAATTCCTCAAATATTTCTAAAGCTGTTTTTCCGTCTGCCGCAGATTGTACTTGATATGCCTGATTCAGACAGCCGTAGATGAAATTGCCGACGGGGGCGTCATTCTCTACAACCAGAATTTTGGAATTTTGCTCGCTAGATATCGTCATACTTTTTGGCTCTCTTGTTAATGGTTCAAACTTTAGAAAATCGAGTAAGTATGCTGTGTTTTGATTAGCCCCTCGATTCCCTATAGGGCGTGTTTTCTTTACCCGTAGATGCCCCCTTAGCTTGCCCCTACTCAACCCCTACTCCCTTTAAAAAGGGGAGTAGGCAGGGTGGGAAAAGAGCGAATTAACTGGTTCCCACACTCTACCTAGGAACCAGCCGTAATTATGATGATGATTCAATTAGCAACTACCCTGTCCCTGCGAGCGATCGGAGCGAAAGTGTAACCGTATCCCCGAACAGTTTGAATAAAATTGGGAACAGCGGCATCAACTTTAGCCATTTTCTTGCGAATTTGGCCGATATGCACGTCCACCACTCGCTCTTCTGCTGCATAATTGGATTTCCATCCCCAAACTTTTTCGATTAACTGTTGGCGGCTGCAAGCTTTACCCGAATGAGTTGCTAAAAAACACAATATTTCAAATTCTAAGGCTGTCAGCGTTAGAAGTTGCTCCTTCAATCTCACCTCCCTACCCACTACATCGATCGCTAATTGACCGAAGACAAGTTTGGGCGGATTGACGGATCTCGCCCGCCTCAACAAAACTTCAACTCTAACTGCCAATTCTTCAAGACAGAACGGTTTGCACATAAAATCATCGGCACCTGCTTTCAGGATTTTAATTCGATCTTCGTGGGCGGTGCGGCTGCTGAGAATCGCGACTAAAACATTAGTGCGCTTCTGCATTTCTTGGCAAAGTTTATAGCCAGTAGTATCGGGCAAATTCCAATCCAAAATGACAAGGAGTGGGTTAAATTCTTCAAAAATTTCGAGAGCCGTTTGGCCGTCTGCGGCAAATTGTACTTGATATGTTTGATTCAGAAAGCGGTAGACGAGAGTGCGAATTGGGGCGTCGTCCTCTACAATCAGAATTTTGGCTTTTTGATCGGCAGATATTGTCATAATTTTTGACTTTATTGTTAATGGTGCAAAGTTGGGAAAGCGAGCAGGTGTATGAAAACAGTCTTTATTTTTTAGTCCGCTAGGAGTGGACTAAAATTTGTGCAGTAGGGGCAATCCCCCCGTGGTTGCCCCGATTTCAATCGCCAGCGTGACTTTTTTGAAGAAATTAAATCGACACATGACTTATCCTGGGGCGCTCGAGTTTCTGTGGAGCTTTCAGCGAAAAAACTAATTTTTTCGCAGTTTTGGCAATTTTTTACAAAATTTAATCAATTATGTTTCGCCGATCAGTGTGAAAGCCGCCCAATCTCTGGGATTTGGATGCTGCTGCATGGTCTCCAGCATGGCGTTTCGCAGGGCTTGAGCTTTGTGGCCTGTTTGATCGAGATTTTGATAAAATTTCACCATCAAATCGGCTGTAGGAGCATCCGGGACCGCCCACAAAGACACAATGACACTGGGCGTACCAGCCGAAATTAAAGCGCGAGACAAACCGATAACCCCGTCGCCGGTAATCCGCCCCATGCCGGTATTGCACGCACTCAAAACTACCAGATCCGCGTTGAGGTGCAGATCCAAAATTTCCTCAGCCGTCAGCAAACCGCTATCGGTGCGATCGGGTGCAAGGGCGATCGCGCTGCCGAGCCCGCGAATGTTATCGAGCAATCCGTGGGTGGCAAAATGGACGATGCGGGCGTCTCGCAAGCGCTGAAGTACGGCGGCTTTGGTTGCGGAATTGCCTGTCAAGGCTTGGGTTTGGAACAATTGGGCGATCGCGTTAGCTTCGGTTTCTGAATGCGGCAGATCGCTTAACTGCTGCGGGGGTTTTCCCGGTACTAGAGCAACTTCGGGCATAGTCGGATTTCCTACTACTAGAATGTCCCCAGCCCGATCAGAAATCTCTTGTCTTTTTTGACTGGTTAATTCCAGAATTTGAATAGAAGGAGCGGTAAGAATAGTATGTTTTTCAATTAAGAATTTCCCCGCAGCATCTTGCAGGGCCGGAAAGGGAACGAAAAACAGTTCGCCTTGAGGAATAAAGATAATTCGAGCTTCTGGATCTGTCGGCAACAAGCCAGCAATCGGTTCGATTAGCAGTTGATGGAGTTTTTGCAATCGCGGGTGGTTTGTGCGGCTTGATTGCACTTTTGCTGTTACATCAATTGCAGGTCTGGGAATAGTCAGTCCTTCGGGAAAACTGGATTGCCAGAGCGATAGAATGCTGTGACTTTCATCAACAGATATGACTTGCCAAGGTTCCCAATTAGGGGCATCGTCGTGGAGTTTAACTAAATCGCCTGGGTCAAATTTTAGGGTGGGATTGAAGTCGCGATTTCTGATGCCGATCGCCTCGCGAGAGTCGGAAACCAAGTCTTTGAGCGAAGTATGTTGATAGTTGAGGTCAACTTGGCGAAATGCAATTTCGCCCGTCGGCTGAATTACCCAAATAAAAAGTTCTTCTAAAAAAGAAATAGAATATTCGACAAAAGTTGCATTTTGTGCTTTAGCAATTTGTTTAATTTGCTCGATCGTAGGCGGATTAATATTGGGTATCGCATCTGAATTAGCAGATAACCGAGCAGTCAGTAACTCCACAAAAGCCCGCGCCCGCCCCCGCTCCGAAATTTCCAGCGCCTGTTCTGTTTTTGACTGGGCAATCAGGGCTTTTTCCAGGTGGCGGTAAGTTGCTGCTTGGGTTTCAAAAATAGATACTTTAAAGTTATCGTTTTTGCCCAATCTTCCCCGAAGTGATTCCCAAATTTTAATCGCCTTGCGGAGGAATGTTTCAGCTTCTGTAAACTGTCCAAAGTCAAAGAAAGCCAGTCCTAAATTGTTGAGAGTTGCCCCTTCTGACGCCATTTCGCCGATCTCGCGCGCGATTTCTAAACTCTTCTGGCTGTATTCGATCGCCCGCTGGCACTGCCCCAAACAGCGGTAAGCATTGCCCAGATTTCGCCAGGAAGTCGCTTCCCCAGATCGATAGCCGATTTCCTGCTGAATATCTAAGGACTGTTTGTAGAATTCGATCGCCCGCAAGTAATTCCCCAAATCACTGTAAGCATTGCCCAGAGTGACTAAGGAATTAGCTTCCCCATAACGGTTATTGATTTTCTTGTCAAGATTTAGGGATTTCTGAGAGTATTCGATCGCCAGTTCGTGTTTTCCGAGGGAAACGTATGTACTACCCAAAGCGTTCAAGGAGTTCGCTTCTCTATAGTAAGAGTTGAGTTTTCGCGCCATATCTAGAGACTGCTGCTGACACTCGCTCGCCCGCTGATATTCGCCCAGGGAATGATATGCACTGCCCAAATCTCGCCAGGAAGTAGCTTGTCCATGAGGGTTATCGGTTTCTCGCTGAATATTTAGGCACTGCTGGTGGCACTCAATTGCTTGCAAGTATTCCCCCTGGGCATCGTAAATATTGCCCAAAGCATTTAGAGACTCAGCTTCTCCACCGCGGTTACCGATGTCTCGCTGAATATTTATCGCTCGCTGGTGATAGTCAATTGCTTGCGAGTATTCCCCCAGCAAACTGTAAATATTGCCTAAATTGTTCAGAGAGTTCGCTTCTGCGTAGCGGTTGTTGGTGTCTCTATGAATATTTAGCGACTGCTGATAGTATTCGATCGCCTGCGAGTATATTTCGCGGGAACTATTAGCACTGTTCCAGAAGGAATCTTGCTCGCGGCGTACTCTTGCTCCTCTGTTAATAATTTTAACCAAACTTTTATCACGAACAGTAAACTGAATCGAGCTGTAAATCAACAGTAAACTTGTTGCCGACAGCGCCTGCTTGTAGAGCCGAATATCCCCAATATTGCCCAGGAAAATGCCCCCAAAATCGTCCGAGCGCCTGCCAATAGTCAAGGGAATATTATTGCTCAGGGACGCCGGTTTGTGTGTTGGGTTGAACCGCAAACCTACTTCTTTGCCATCCACATACCAGCGCCCTCCATCCGCTCGATCGCGATCAACAACAACCCCCACGTGATGCCATTGGTTGTTGCTGACAATCGGCAAAGATGGAATATCTTTTGCTCGGCGGTTGTAATAATAGTTTACCCAACTGCTGCCATCCGCTATTTGGAGGTTTATTTTGCCTTTATAAATAAAGAAAGACCAGCCTCGTAAAGGGCCAGAATTTTGAATACGCTGATCGATAATCTTGGCAATACCAAAATCTCCCGTGCGAATCCACGCACAAATAGAAAAGTCTTCTTTGCCTATCTCCAGTAAAGGAGTGACTGGGAAAGTAACGCAACCTCCAGTTAGCAGCAGGCTTTCGTGCGACCCGTTTTCTAATGGTTCAACAGCACGGGAAACACTGTCAATTAGGCGTGCCGGAGGGAGTTCCGGGCGATCGCTCGCCAAGTTGCCTGCTTCATCAAATGACCAATGGGCGATCGGATCTGTATTAAAAGTGTTATAGACGCTTAATATCGGGTATTTCATCGCTTAGTTGACTTAATTTTTGTGGAACAGGCATCTTGCCTGTTCCTGATGGGCGGGCTAAGAAAAGGGCCACAAAAAAACTTACTCTTTGTGGAACAGGCATCTTGCGTGTTACCGTGGTGAAACTATCCCATGCAGGCGCACAAACGGATGCTGCAATAAAGCCTCCCAGTCAGCATCCAAAGTCGCCAGAGATGATATTTTCTCAAATCCAGATAGCTCTGCTAGCGCTTCATACCGCAAATCATTTTCAGCATAAATTAGCAGCCTCTCCTCTAAAGTAGCTGTCTGTAATTGGCTCAACAGTTTGCCGCGCAGTGCAACTAATTCTGTGAGAGTTTCGTACCACAAACCGTGTTTAGCCAACAGCAAAACGCGCTCCCTTAGAGATGCTGTTTCTAGCTGAACCAAAATTTCTGGTTTCATTTCCACCCGCTCAACCCACCCGTGGCGGGAGATATTCCCGTACAAAAAGCACCATTGATACTTCTTGCCAGTTTCCAGAGGAGGTGAATTGGGCGGCAAGGAAAAACTCGCAATTCCCGCTGCTTTTTCTAGTTCAAAAACTGTTCGGAAAACTACTTCTTGGTGTTCGTCACGCAGCACAAACTCAAAGGGAATATCATCCGGCAATGAAGCCGGCAAGTACAGCCAAAAAGTCGGATGTGCGATCGCTGTCCACCCAAAATTTGTAGCCGGAATCAAAGCTAAAAAGTTGTGAGGATCGCGGCTGCCTGCGTCTGTGCGATCGCCTGGTGCTCCGCGCGCGGGCGGATCGTAGGCGAGTACCTGTGGCCGCAAATTCGGTTCCCCCGGTGAATCAGCGAGCATCGCTGCCAATCCAGGTTGAACCATTGTTAAAGCCACAAGCACATTAAGCGTCGCCTGCTGTAGGAGCAGTTTTGTTACATTCATAAAATATCCGCCAAGTAGAGGTGTAAAATCTCAGTTCGCTCCAACTGCACCCTGAAAATAATCTTGCCAGATTTTTTATGCTAGCGTCTATAGTTTCGCGTAAATTCTTTAGTATATTTCCCCTATAAAATTCCGCGATCCAGGCTCTAGCAACCTCTACCTTAAAAATGAAACAACTCAACCCAAACCCATAGCATCATTTTCACATACTAATAATTTACCTTTCCCCTGATAATACCAAACATAACCCTCTCCACCGCCTTTGCCAAAATGACCTAATTTTCGATAATCTTCTTCAATCCCCTTGGTAAATCCTTTCACCAAATCGCAATCAGCTATCAAGGTTTCACCTTGTCGGAGTTCGACAACCTTAGCCGGTGAATTTGTAGCTGCTACAACAGTAGCTTTTTGCTCGCGCAAAGCTGTAACAGCAATTCTCCACCTACCGTCATTAGAAGCAGCCACTTGTCGGAATTTCAGTTTTTTAGCACCGATAACTACATTGTCTGAACAAAACTGAAATATAGCAATCCTAAATCATTATCAAGACTCTGATACAATTATATGCAATACTTGATTGTGACAATAAAAAATGAA
>NZ_JAUBQW010000103.1:0-23245 GCF_036701485.1 Microcoleus sp. Pol11C3
TCATGGACTCCGACAGTTTGAATCCATCTTTTTGGGATGGAAACTAGCTCAGAATCAACTTGTGTGTACACGGTAGCACCTTGATAAGGGGAGGGTTGGGGTGGGGTAAAAAGTTTACGACTCCTGCAAGGATTGCTATACAATGGAAATCGGTAATCGGTAATTGGTAATTATTCATCGGTAATCGGTAATCGGAGGCTCTGCTTCCGGGTATTTCTTCCCAGGCTCTGCCTGGGAACAAGGCTATAAAAAATAAAAAATAACGAATATGTCTGAAGGGATTCTCGAATTCGCTGGCACTTGCTACTCCTATCCCTGCGGTTCGCGAGTGGCAATTCAGGGTTTAAATCTAAAAGTTCCTGCTGGGAAACGCTGCGGGCTGATCGGTCAAAATGGCTGTGGCAAAACTACATTTTTTCTGTTAGCAAATGGCTTATATCAACCGCAGCAGGGAATTATTAGCTGGCAAGGTGAACCCTTTCGCTACGATCGCAAATCTCTCATGCAACTGCGCCAACAAATCGGACTCGTCTTTCAAAATCCCGAACATCAATTAGTAGCTTCGACGGTAGAAGAAGATATCTCCTATGGATTGTACAATTTAGGCTTGAGAGAATCCGAAATTGCTCAACAGGTGCAGCAGGCGATCGAGCAATTCGATCTAAGCGAACTCGCCCGCGAACCAATTCACAATCTCAGTTTGGGCCAGAAAAAGCGGGTTTCCATCGCCGATATCATGGTGCTCAAGCCCAAACTGCTGCTGTTAGATGAACCTACTGCCTATCTAGATCCGCGTCACACCAGACAACTGATCGGTTTACTCCAACAAATTCACAACGCCGGAACCACTATCCTTTTAGCAAGTCACGACCTCGATTTCATCTACCGCTGGGCAGATTGGGTGTTTGTAATGGAGCGAGGAAAATTGATTTTAGAAGGAACACCGGAAACAGTTTTTGCTCAGCGGGATGTCTTGGAACAATTGCAGCTTGGGGTACCGCTGGCGATCGAGCTTATGGAGCAAATAAGGGCGATGTTTCCAACAGACGATCGCTCAAAAATGCCCAATTTCGAGGAATTGCAACAAAAAATTTTACAAAGTCGCAGACTTTAGTTATTTGTTATTTATTATTTGTTATTTATTATTTGTTATTTGGTGAATTAAATTCTTGTGGAAGAGGGATCTTGGCTGTTCCTAAAAATGGTGCTGTAAGTCCCTGTGATGTACTAACTTCGCTCGTACCAACTTTGCAGCGCCAAACGGTGAACTTCGCGCCAACTAATATTTTTAACTCGGGCAATTTCCGCGCAATCTTCGTATTCCGGCTGCACATTAGTAATCGTTTGGCCAGACTTAGCAACTTTTATTTGCACCTCGCCGTATTCAGTTTGAACTGTCTGGATCTCCCGGTGTAAAATCGTTCTCTGTTGAGTCGATCGCCTAATTCCCAGAGTAGTAGTCTCGCGAAAGATAACTGCTTCGCAAGCATCCTGAAATTCGGGATGACAAATCGCAGTTAACAAAACCCCCAGCCGCGACTTTTTCATCACAATTGGGGCAGTAAAAACATCCAGAGCCCCCGCGGCAAACAAAGCATCGAAAACATAGCCGATCGCCTGCGGACTCAAATCATCAATTTGTGTTTCCAATACCGTAATAGTTTCTATGGAATTGGGCATTGGGAATGGGGAATCGGGCATTGGGAATTGGGAATTAGTAGCCGTCTTTCTCCCACTCTCCCACTCTCCCACTCTCCCCCTCTCCCCTTCTTCCTTCTCCCCAATCCAGAGGCGCAAAATATTAGGAATTGCCAGATTGCGAGAACCTGCACCCAAACCGATCGCCTGAATTTGCATCGACGGTGGCGGGCCAAAACCAGCGGCTAGAGTACAGGCGATCGCAGTACCCGTAGGAGTGCACAATTCGCGATCGAGCCCATTGCTGTAAACCGGCACTCGGTGCGTTTCCCACAACCGCATCACCGCCGGCGTCGGCACCGCTAACTTACCGTGGGCCGCCTTCACCGTACCTGCACCAGTCGGCATCGCCGAAAAGTAAAACTCCTGAATATCCAACCAATCCAAACCCAAACAAGTACCGACAATATCAATAATTGCATCCGTCGCCCCCACCTCGTGAAAGTGAACCTCGCTTGCGGGGATACCGTGTACGGCACCTTCTGCCTCTGCTAATTTGCCAAATACGGCCAAACTCCAAGCTTCCACGCGCGGAGGCAATTTTGCAGAGACGATGATTTGCTCAATTTGTGGCAAATTGCGGTGATGAGTGTGGCTAATTTCGGCATCTGGTTCGCCGTGACTGTGAGAATGTTCTTCCCCATGATGATGGTGGTGGCGGGCGTCAAAAGTCGGGGATTCCGTTTCCGAGGGATCGAGTTCGGTAGCGGGATTTTCAGGTTTTAACGACAAATCTGCTGCTAAATCCACATAAAATTTAGTTGCTTGTTGAGTATTCCGGTGGACTAATTCTGTCCGCAACTGGTACTCTGTCGAAATGCCGAGCAAATTGAGTTTTTCGATTAGGTATTCTAAAGGAACGCCGGCGTGGAGGAGAGCTCCGATGCACATATCGCCCGCAATGCCGGTTGGACAGTCAAAATAAGCTATTTTATTCATTGTTAACAATTAATTTTTAGCATTGATTGTTTCACTCGATATTTCCATCGCCCACTTAGCCTGCAATATCTTAACATGGCAACTATTTACGAAGTGCATCCAGTTGCACCCCAAAAAGACCGGATCGAGAAAATTAAAAAAGCTCTGAAAGATGGGGCAGTGATGCTTTATCCGACAGATACAGTTTACGCGATCGGCTGCGATCTCAACTCCAAGTCTGCGGTAGAACGAGTCAGGCAGATCAAGCAACTCTCCAATGATAAGCCTTTAACGTTCCTGTGTTCCTCTCTGTCAAATATCACCGACTATGCTGCCGTCAGCGATGAAGCATACAGAATTATCAAGCGGTTAATACCCGGGCCTTATACATTTCTGCTGCCAGCTACCAAGTTAGTGCCACGGTTGGTAATGAACCCAAAACGCAAAACCACGGGAATTCGCGTTCCCGACCACCCGCTTTGTTTTACACTGTTGGAAGCTTTGGGAAATCCGATTATTTCAACATCCGCTCACATTACCACTGATGATGAAGGTGAAGCACCCGTGCCAGCAGCAAAAGCAGAAAGCTTTGGCAAAGCTGAGCTGTTTGACTGTTTTTCAAAGCTAGTGGATGTCATTGTCGATGACGGTTCCGATCCGGGATATCAAGTTTCTACCATTCTCGATTTGACACAAAGCGAACCGATTGTTGTTCGCCGTGGTTTGGGTTCGGAAGCTGTCGCCGTTTGGGGAAAAGATTAATTTTGGAGATACAATAAAATTCACTCTTTGTGGAACCGGCATCTTGCCTGTTCTTGAGAATAGTGAAATAAGGCCCAGAACCCAGACTTGTTCAAGAAGTTGGGTTCTGATTAGATTAACTCAAAACTGCTTTAAGCCTCTACCTTAACTCCTTTCCAAAAAGCAATATACCCAGCAATATTTTTAGCAGCATCTTTCGGAGTAGGATAGTACCAAGCAGCATCTTTATTAACTTGTCCGCCGACTTCGACACTGTAGTAACTAGCAACACCTTTCCAACCGCAAGTAGTGTGAGTGCTGCTGTCCTGGAAATACTCACGGTTGATGGCATCTGCGGGGAAATAATAGTTGTTGTCTACAACTTCGCACTTGTCGCTCTCGGCCAAAACGGCACCATTCCAAATTGCTTTCGGCATCAGTTTTTCTGCTTAAATTGAGATTCTCAATTATTGTAACTGTATTTGTGCTCAAAAAGCATAGAATAGTGTGGAAGCCAACAACCAACTACTGCAAATGTCAGCGTCTAATCCGCCAATATCTTCTGTGCCACTGTCCCTGGAACAAGCTCTTAAACATTTTTTTGGCTATGACTCTTTCCGTCCGGGGCAGCAGGAAATTGTCGAAGCTGCTTTACAAAAACGGGATATGATGATTGTCATGCCGACGGGCGGTGGCAAGTCTTTGTGTTTTCAATTACCGGCACTGTTGAAACCGGGATTGACTGTGGTTGTTTCGCCGTTAATTGCTCTGATGCAAGACCAGGTTGAAGCTTTGCAGGATAATGGAATTGGGGCGACTTTTCTCAACAGCACTTTGAGCTCTCAGGAAACCCGATCGCGCGAAACTGCGATTCTCGAAGGTAAGATTAAATTGCTCTACGTTGCGCCCGAACGGTTGCTGGGCGAGAGATTTTTACCGTTTTTAGATATAGTAGCAAATAAGTTAGGAATTTCGGCATTTGCAATCGACGAAGCCCACTGCGTTTCGGAATGGGGACACGACTTTCGACCAGAATACCGGCAAATGGAACGAGTGCGCGATCGATATCCCGACATTCCAATTATGGGACTAACCGCCACCGCCACCGAGCGCGTCCGCCAAGACATTATCCAACAGCTAACTCTGCGAAATCCCTACATCCACGTCGCCAGCTTCAACCGCCCCAATTTATACTACGAAGTCCGCCCCAAAACCAAACACAGTTTTGCCGAAGTTTTGCAAATCATCCAAAAAAAAGGCGGTTCGGGAATTATCTATTGCCTCAGCCGCAAAAAAGTTGATGAAGTTGCCTATAAATTGCAACAAAGCGGCATCCAAGCCTTACCCTACCACGCCGGCATGAACGATGTCGATCGCGCCACCAATCAAACCCGCTTCATTCGCGACGACGTGCAAGTAATGGTAGCCACAATAGCCTTCGGTATGGGCATTAACAAACCCGACGTGCGGTTTGTTATTCACTACGACTTGCCCAAGAACCTCGAAGGATACTATCAAGAATCCGGCCGCGCAGGCAGAGACAACGAACCCGCCCATTGCAGCTTATTTTTCGGCTACGGCGATGTCAAAATGATCGACTACATCATCGAGCAAAAACCAGATCCGCAAGAACAACGAATTGCCCGCCAACAGTTGCGCCGAGTAATCAACTATGCAGAATCCACCGATTGCCGTCGCACAATCCAGTTAAGTTATTTTGGCGATTCATTCCCCGGCAACTGCGGTACTTGCGATAACTGTTGCAATCAAAAACCCGTAGAAGATTGGACGATTGAGGCAATGAAATTTCTTTCTTGCGTCGCCCGATGCCAAGAAAAATTCGGCATGAATCACATTATTGATGTGCTGCGCGGTTCAAAAAATCAAAAAATATTGCAATACCAGCACAACCAACTTTCTACTTACGGAATTGGCAAAGATAGAAGTGCCGACGAGTGGAAAAAATTGAGTCGTTCGCTGTTAAATCAAGGTTTTTTAGAGGAAAAAACAGACGGATTTCCCATTTTGAAACTAAATGAAAAAAGTTGGGAAATTATGAAACGTCAGCGCATAGTTGAAATCGCCATTGAGCCCCAGCGGGAAGTACAGGGGAAAGTTCGTTCTTTGGCAGTAGAAGTAGAAGCTTTATTTACCATACTGCGGACGCTACGCAAACAAATTGCCGACGAACAATTTGTGCCACCTTACGTAGTTTTTGCCGATAAAAGCTTGCGAGATATGGCAGAAAAACGCCCGCAAAGTCTCAGAGAATTCGAGGATGTTTACGGCGTTGGTAGCAACAAGCGAGATAAGTACGGTAAGGTTTTCTTGGAGGCCATTCGCACTTTTTGCCAAGAACAAGGATTCCCAAGTGGTGCTGCATCTTCTGATGTCGCTAATCTTCCCAATCTTTCCAACGTGGCGTCTTATTCGCAGATGCAAACCTGGGAATTGTACCGACAAGGTTTGACAGTTCAAGGAATCGCCAATGCGCGGGGTATGAGTCCTAATACTATTTCTGGGCATCTGATAGAATTGATGGAAATGGGCAGGGAAGTTGATATAAATTTATTGGTAGAATCGGAACGCCAGCAGGCGATAGTCTACGCTATTGAAGTTATGGGGGATGAGAAACTGAGAGCAATTTATGATTTTTTGGAAGAACATTATACTTTTGAGGAGATTAAGTTTGTGCGGGCTTGGTGGCGGCAAAATTATGTCGGTTTTTAACCGCAGATGTAGGCTGATGAATGCAGATGGACGCAGATAATTGATGGGAGGAAGGCTACTCTTTGGCACATCTTAGCCGTATCATCTGTTATTTAGTTCACCCTACTTCATGCCGTTTCACCTGAGTTCGGCTCAATCAACGCCACTGCTAGTAATTGAGCAGCCTGCACGTTACTCATTGCGACTTCCCAAATGCCTTTTGCACAATAGTTGTAAAAGTTACGAACAGACAGAAACTATGAAAGCTACTGGTAAGGTGTATACCATTGACTTGGCTGGAAATCAGTATCAAAGCCCTCGCTACTTGCAAAGTCGGGCTAGGATTAACTCCCTCATCGACCATTATATGTCATTGGAAGTTTTGAGCGATCGACTTTCTGATCTCCCCCAGCAATTTTCCACCCCGCATCCCCGCCCTTGGGAACCCATAGATTGGCAAGGAATCAATCGCGATCAAATTATTGGTGTCAAGCCAGAAATCTTTTTGCAAATTTTGGCAAGTGCTGCAGAAATTGAAGCTCCCATCCGCAGCTATGGTAGAGAAAGTTGGTGCTACTTACAGCATATTTACCCGCAAATGGCACGGTTTATGGGAGGAATCTTTGATGACAATGGCAACATTTTAGAGATAGGTGTCTGGGAAAAAGAAGAACGCCAACATTGCCCGACTTTTAGGAAAATTTACCAGCAACTTACAGCCGAAAAACTGCAAGTTAAACCGAACTCTGTGAATGGCTGTCAATCCACAGGTGACGCTTGGCAAGATACCTACAAACACGTAATTAGTCGCCTGAGTACCGAGTGGGGAGCTACTTCTGTTTATTTATGGTTGATGGTACACTCAACTGGAGCGTTGCAACAGGCAATTTCTCAGCCTTTACAGGATGAGATCAATCATTTGGCTAAGTTTTGGGGTTTCAGCCGTTGGGCATTCTCCCAGAGTTATTTTAATCAACTGAAAGGCTCTACCAAAAACCTGATTGCTTTGCTGAAACACCATCAGATTGAACGCACGCACGGCAACGATGTGTTTAATACTTCACTCAGTCTCAAACAGCTTTCTTTGGTGTTGGAATTAACTTTTACATTCACGCGAGTGATGGTGCGTTTGCGGCGCTGGAACCGCGAACTCAGTCGCAGTTATCTCAGACATTTGTTTGGTACAGCACCGATGGTGGAGGCACCGCGCCAGGTCGCTTAAATAGGACTTATGGGGAGCAATTTTTACACTATTTGTGGGGATCAGGTGCGGTGTGCTTCGCCCTACAGATAGTGTCTGTGGGTAAGTCCTGTTAACAAAATTAAACCCGAATTGCAAAATTAAACGATCGCACTTCAGAGACAATTGAAATTAAAAGGTAGTATAAATCATGCAAATTACGATCGACCTTCCCGACAATCTCCCCCTGACTGAAGCCGATGTGAGGATAGAATTGGCGATCGTACTTTGTCAGCAACACAGCCTCAGTTTAGATAAAGTCACTCAACTCGCTAAAATTTCAGCGGACGATTTCTACCAAATATTAATCGATCGCAATATCGTCACCCCGCCTGCGGCTCCGGATGACGAACCTGCCGAACTCATAACTAGCCAGCCTCCGCAACTCTATGCAGCAAGTTAAAGAACGCAAATTGCCTTCTATTTCTGAACTCTGGGAGGGCCTTGTAAAGCTTTATGGTTGAATTTATGGTTCCCACTCACAGATAGACTCTTCCTTTAGAGGGCAAGTTTTGGGATCGATCGCATTGCCGCTGAGGTCGAACCTAGTCAGTTTAGTCAAGGATGCTAGCGGTTTGATATCGCCGATCTGATTGTCGCTGAGGTCGAGCCTAGTCAGGTTAGTCAAGGATGCTAGCGGTTTGATGTCGCCGATCTGATTGTCGCTGAGGTCGAGCCTAGTCAGGTTAGTGAAGGATGCTAGCGGTTTGATGTCGCCGATTCGATTGTCCAAGAGGTCGAGCCTAGTCAGGTTAGTCAAGGATGTTAGCGGTTTGATGTCGCCGATTCGATTTTCGCTGAGGTAGAGGCTCGTCAGTTTAGTCAAGGATGCTAGCGGTTTGATATCGCGGATCTGATTGTCCTTGAGGTAGAGTACCTTCAGGTTAGTCAAGGAGGCTAGCGGTTTGATATCGCCGATCTGATTGTCGCTGAGGAAGAGCCAAGTCAGGTTAGTCAAGGATGCTAGCGGTTGGATATCGCCGATCTGATTGTCCCTGATGAATAGAATAGTCAGGTTAGTCAAGGATGCTAGCGGTTTGATATCGCCGATCTGATTGTCGCTGAGGTCGAGGTTCGTCAGGTTAGTCAAGGATGCTAGCGGTTTGATATCGCCGATCTGATTGTCGTTGAGGCCGAGGTTCGTCAGGTTAGTCAAGGATGCTAGCGGTTTGATATCGCCGATTCGATTTTCGCTGAGGCCGAGGCTCGTCAGGTTAGTCAAGGATGCTAGCGGTTTGATGTCGCCGATCCCCTTGTCCAAGAGGTCGAGCTCTGTGAGACTAGAAAGTTTCCGATCTGCCGCATCGCAATCATTAGTCCCTGCTTCCTTCAACAACACGTCAACAGTATGTTTAGTTTCAGGACTCAAATCAGCTTTTTGGCGGCACCAATCCGCAAATGTTCGCTTGCTATTTCCCAGTTGCGGCTCTGCTGCCTGCACAGATAGTTCATTTCCCAATAATGCTAGGACGATCGCGCTCCCAATAACTACTATTAATCTTGATAAAATCATATTTTTTCCCAACGATAAGCGTCACATATTTTACTTGAAATTAAGGATACTATAAATTATGCAAATTACGATCGACCTTCCCGACAATCTCCCCCTGACTGAAGCCGATGTGCGGATAGAATTGGCGATCGAACTTTATCAGCAGCACAGCTATCGCGACTGAAATATTGAAGTGCGATCGGGCCTCATTTTCAAGTTTTATGGTTTAGGTTGTGGTTCCCACTTACAGATAGACTCTGGCTTGAGAGGACAAGTCTTGGGTGCGATCGGGTTTCCACTGAGATGGAGTTCTCCCAGGTTAGTCAAGGATTCCAACGGTTTGATGTCGCTGATTTGATTGTCGCTGAGGGAGAGCAATCTCAGGTTAGTCAAGGATGCTAGCGGTTTGATGTCGATGATTTGATTGTCGCTAAGGGTGAGCAAGTCAAGGGTAGTCAAGGATGCTAGCGGTTTGATGTCGTTGATTTGATTGTCGCCAAGGGTGAGCAAAGTCAGGTTAGTCAAGGATGCTAGCGGTTTGATGTCAGTGATTTGATTGTTGGCCAGGGCGATCATAGTCAGGTTAGTCAAGGATGCTAGCGGTTTGATGTCGTTGATTTGATTGTTGGCGAGCCCGATCACAGTCAGGTTAGTCAAGGATTCTAGCGGTTTGATGTCAGTGATTTGATTGTTGGCGCACCCGAGCCTAGTCAGGTTAGTCAAGGATTCTAGCGGTTTGATGTCAGTGATTTGATTGTTGTCGAGCCAGAGCCAAGTCAGTTTAGTCAAGGATGCTAGTGGTTTGATGTCGCTGATTTGATTGCTCATGAGCATGAGCCGAGTCAGGTTAGTCAAGGACTCTAGCGGTTGGATGTTGCTGATTTTATTGTCAATGAGTCTGAGTCCCGTGAGACTCGAAAGTTTCCGATCGGCCGCATCGCACTCAGTAGTCTCAGCTTTCTTCAACAGCACATCAACAGTATGTTTAAGTTCAGGACTCAAATCAGCTTTTTGGCGACACCAATCCGCAAATGTTCTGTTTCCCGATCGCGTTTCTTCAGCCTTCGCTCCAAGTGCATTTCCCGATAATGCTACGATCGCACTAAAAACAACTACTATCAACCTTGATAAATTAATGTGTTTCTGTGCAACTATAAATTTCATCATCTTGTATCTCTAATTTTCTGAATAGGCAATGGCAGGTTGGCCAACTGTCACGATACTGCCACAAAGTTCTAAAATAACTGTGATATTAAACTAATAGCCAATAATTTTATCTCCGAAAACTCAGGAAAATACCCTATGAACAGTACAGCATCTTACACATCGTCTCAAATGACCGATCGCGATCGCGCTAACCTCAGCCGCCTGATCGATTACAGTTCCATCCAATCGATACCCGAAATTTGGGCGATCGTCAAACAAAAATTCGGTCAAACCGTCGCCCTCCACGATCCCCACAGCAAACCAGAAATCAAACTCACCTACACCGACCTCTACCAGCAAATCCAGCAATTCGCCGCCGGCCTCCAAGCCCTCGGCATCGAAACAAATCCAGGAGAAGCCGTCCCTCCGCGCGTCGCCCTCTTCGCAGACAACAGCCCCCGCTGGCTGATAGCTGACCAAGGTATCATGATGGCCGGGGCAGCCAACGCCGTTCGAGGCGCTACCGCCGACCCCGAAGAACTCCTCTACATCATCCAAGACAGCGGCAGCACCGCTTTAGTAGTCGAAAACCTGGCATTACTCAAAAAATTGCAACACCGCCTCCCGGATTTGCCCATTCAACTCGTCGTCCTCCTTTCCGACGAAGAACCGGAAACCAGCCAAACCCTAAGCACAGTCAAATTTTCCCAAGTGATGACCACAGGGGCTAACCGTCCCCTCAAACCCTCCAACCACAAGCCTCAAACCCTCGCCACCCTCCTCTACACCAGCGGCACCACCGGCAAACCCAAAGGTGTTATGCTCACGCACAGCAACCTGCTACACCAAATCACCACCTTCGGGACAATTCTCCAACCCGAAGCCGGCGAATGTGCCCTCAGCATCCTGCCCAGTTGGCACGCCTACGAACGCAGCGTTGAATACTTCCTGCTTTCCCAAGGATGCACGCAAATTTACACCAATATTCGCTATTTCAAACAAGACTTTAAAACCTACAAACCCCAGTACATGGTGAGCGTTCCGCGCATCTGGGAATCGATTTACGAGGCAGTACAAAAGCAATTTCGGGAACAGCCAGCCAATAAACAAAAATTGGTTAACTTCCTGCTATCTGCCAGCCAACAATACATAGAATCCAGCCGCATTTTGCAAGGATTAACTCTCAGTTTGAAACCTGCTTCTGCTTCGGAAAAACTAATCGCCCGCATCAAAAGCATTCTATTATCTCCCATCCACGCCCTCGCCGAAAAACTGGTTTACCAAAAAGTCAGGGAAGCTACGGGAGGACGTTTTAAGTGGGCAATTAGCGGCGGCGGTTCTTTGGCCGGGCATTTAGACAATTTCTTTGAAATAGCGAATATCGGATTGTTGGTGGGATACGGTTTAACCGAAACATCTCCGGTTTTAACAGTCCGCCGCCCTTGGCACAATCTTAAAGGTTCCGCAGGACAGCCGATCGCCCATACCGAGATTAAAATAGTAGACCCGGAAACCAGAAAGCAACTGCCAACAGGCGATCGCGGTTTGGTATTGGCGCGGGGGCCACAAATCATGCAGGGCTACTATCTCAATCCCCAAGCGACTGCCAAGGCGATCGACTCCGAAGGCTGGTTCGACACCGGCGATTTGGGCTGGCTGACACCCGGAAACGACTTAATCTTGACCGGGCGGGCCAAAGATACGATCGTCCTCAGCAACGGCGAAAACATCGAACCCCAGCCCATAGAAGACGCCTGTGTCCGCAGCCCTTACATCGACCAAATTATGCTAGTAGGTCAAGATCAGAGATCCGTCGGCGCTTTAATTGTCCCCAATCAAGAAGCCGTGCAGAAATGGGCAGAAACTCAGACTCCCCCATTACACGAAATTGACTGGAATAGCAAGACAATTCAAGACTTATTCCGCAAAGAATTGAACCGAGAGGTGCAAAATCGCCCCGGATACCGCGCCGACGATCGCATCGGCCCGTTCCGGTTGATTCAGGAGCCATTTTCGATCGAAAATGGAATGTTGACCCAGACCCTGAAAATTAAGCGCCCGGTTGTGACGCAACACTACCGCGATATGATTGACGGGATGTTTTGAAATATTCGCAGGACTTGGGGAATGGAAAAGAAAAAATTATCCCAACACCCGAGTCCCGAGTCCGATTCCTCAGTCCTGGGCCATTAGTTCATGTTTACCAACTAATGACTAATGCCTAATTCCTAATTGACAAGCAACAACTTTATGGAACCACTATTACTCTTGAAGCGATCGATTAACGTTAAAGTCGTCGTTACTCCCCGCTGGAAAGAAGAAGCTCAACAGCAACTCCAAGGCCAAATCAACCAAATAGACTCTCAGCTACAGCAGCTAGAAATGCAAGGGCAGCGGATGGTTTCAGAAATCCAAAAGCAAAACCTGCACCCCCCAGGCCCGCAAGTAATACAGCAAATAGAAAACATTCAAGTGCAGGTGAATCAAAGAAAAAGCGAACTGCTAGAACAGAAAAACCAAAACCTGCAACAGCTTCAGCAAGTGCAGGTGCTAGACCTGGAACAAGAAGTGAGTCAAGGTCAAATTGACGGCACATTCACTGTCGGGCTGGGAGAAAACTTGATTCAAAAAATGCAAGTAGAAGTTCTCCTCCGCGACGGCATAGTCGAAGAAATTCGAGGTGATATTTAGAAATTGGTAAGTGGTAATTGGCGATCGGTAATGGGCAATTGATTTTGAGTCAACAGTCACACATCAAGAATGCGAGAGACTGGCATAATAATAAGTATTGCCAGTGGCCCATCGCCAATTATCAATTGCCAAATACCGATTACCTATTACCACATCAAAAGGACTTTTTACAGATGATTCGTGAAGTTTTCATGCCAGCCCTGAGCTCTACCATGACAGAGGGCAAAATTGTTTCTTGGGTCAAATCCGCTGGAGACAAAGTAGAAAAAGGCGAAACGGTGGTAGTCGTGGAATCCGACAAAGCCGACATGGACGTGGAGTCTTTCTACGAAGGCTATTTAGCAATAATTATTGTACCTGCGGGCGAAGTTGCTCCGGTGGGAGCGGCAATCGCCCTAGTAGCAGAAACGGAAGCCGAAATCGCCACAGCTCAGCAGCAAGGAGCCGCCGCCCCAAGCGCAGCAGCAGCCCCCGCTCCCAGCCCCGCTCCTGTGAGCGCATCTACATCGTCAGCAGGTTTGCAGCAAAATGTCAGCCGCCAAAACGGCCGCAGCGTCGTTTCTCCCCGCGCTCGCAAGTTAGCCAAAGAGTTTAAAGTAGATTTGAATTCTATCAAAGGCAGCGGGCCCAACGGTCGCATTGTCGCAGAGGATGTGGAAGCAGCAGCCGGCAAAGCCCAACCCGCTCCGGTTCAGCAACCGGTAACAGTCCCCGCAGCACCCGCACCTGCACCCGCAGCACCCGCCCCCGCAGCAGCCAAACCCGCCTCCGCACCAGTCCCGGCGATCGCACTTTCGGGCCAAAAAGTACCGATGAATGCGCTGCAAAATGCGGTGGTGCGGAATATGGAAGCAAGTTTGAGCGTGCCGTGTTTCCGCGTGGGTTACACAATTACTACTGATAATCTGGACAAACTCTACAAACAAATTAAGTCGAAGGGCGTCACGATGACGGCTATGCTGGCGAAGGCTGTAGCAGTAACTTTACAAAAACATCCTCTGCTGAATGCTTGTTATGTGGAGTCGGGGATTCAATACCGTGCTGATATTAATGTGGCGGTAGCGGTGGCGATGGATGGCGGCGGTTTGATTACGCCGGTGCTGCAAAATGCCGATCGCCTCGATATTTATTCGCTCTCCCGCACTTGGAAGGATTTAGTCGATCGCGCCCGCACCAAGCAGTTGAAGCCTGATGAATATAGCACGGGAACTTTTACTCTTTCCAATTTGGGAATGTTTGGAGTAGACAAGTTTGACGCGATTTTGCCGCCGAATCAAGGCTCGATTTTGGCGATCGGCTCTTCGCGGCCGCAAGTAGTGGCAAACGAGGAAGGCTTGATGGGAGTGAAGCGCCAAATGCAGGTGAATATTACTTGCGATCACCGGATTATTTACGGTGCTGACGCTGCATCTTTCTTGCAAGATTTAGCGAAATTGATTGAGACAAATCCTCAATCTTTGACGCTTTAATTAGTTGACTGTTGACTGTTGACTGTTTGCCCTTAATATCTACTCCGGTAGCATCGGAATTATTACCCACAGTCAGGACACGGCACTGCCGTGTCCCTACAATTAATTAGGGTAGGGACACGGCACTGCCGTGTCCTCGGTATCATTCCGATGCAACCGGAAACTATATTAAATGAACTTTCACCAAAACTTAATGCCTATCTTAACTCATTAACACAAAAACCCAAAGGTTAACAGTTAACCGTCAACCGTCAACCACCAACTAATTACTCGATCGCACGGTCAAAACTTGCGGCGGCGTCGCATCCGGCGGATACAAGAAATCCACCTGAACTAAACGTCGTTCCCGCGGCTTCATATTCACATTCACCAAAGGTTCCCCCTGCTGTCCCCGGCGCTGCACGATGTGAATGTAGCGCGTCAAAGTCTTGCCCGTATCATCATTAAACATCACCCGCACCGTACCTCGGAAAAATATCCGATTTTCAGGAGGATCATAAAACATCAATCCCCCCGATTCTGTATTTGCTTTGATCGGTGTTTGCATTTTAATGCTAACAGATTGGGAATCGCGAGATTTGTTGTAAAGCGGAAAAGTTAAGTTGTATTGAATCCCGTAATTACCATTAGCTAAGTAAGCAGTATCGGGATAGCGAACTAACATTTTAGCGCTTTGAACTTGACCAGTTCCAAAAGTACCCGTATCAGTAGTGCTCAAAGCATAGGAAAATGACTCGCCGCGCTTGGGAATAGTTAAATAATCGGTTCTCGAATTGTCCGTAATTTTAGCTTGCCACTGGGAACCTTCAGCTACTCCCGCAACGCGGCCATAAATTTTTTGCACCGGATTTTCGCCTCTGGGAGTTGGTGCTAAATCTCTTGGCCCCGCTAAACCTTTGGTATTTAAAATATTTTCCCACTCTTCTAAAGTCGGATATTGTTCGACTCCTCCTTGACTTTTAGGAGCAAACATTGCTAATGATGCTACATAAACCGAATTGCTGCTCGACACTCGCATCAAGGTTGATCGACCATTGGAAGAAGGCGTGACATTCCCCACAGGTATCGGCAAATTCATCAGCATTCGGCTCTGATGGGGCGGAATCTCGATCGCAGCCGGCAAAATGGCTTGTCTGTATCCCCGCAACACATCGCTCGTGATGCGGCTTCCAGGCCCCGCAAACACAGTGCCGAATCGATTCTCTAAATACGACGGCAAATCGATAAACAAGGCATCCGGCCGAGTTAAATAAGTCGCTCCTTGCAAGACATTTAAAGTAACAGGTTCGGAGTTAGGATTGTGGACAATTATTCCTTGAAATAAGGTGCGAATTTCTTCGCGATTTTTAGCTTTGGCGATGTGGTGGGCAAAGATGTCAAATCGACCTTTGAAGGGAAAGTTTAAGTGTGCAGAAGGTACTTGTTTTCCTTCGGGCCCAAATGTGGAGAGCAAAATGCCTTCGGTTTGCACAACTTCGGGGCTGTTGCTGTTGAAAACGGGGATGTTGTCGAGTTGTCCTGGTAGTACGCGCACTTGCTGGGGCATTGTCACTGTTTTCAGCGGGCTGCTGCTTGGCTGTGGCGGCAAATCCAGTTCGTTTTCGGGTACGGGGACTTCTGGGTCGATGATCAGTTGTTGTTGGGCGGGAGGTGCGAGGATTGTTTGAGCTAAGGGGAAAATTGGCAAAAACATTGCTGAGAGCGCGTTTAACTGAACTTGCAGAAGATTGCTACATAGCAACCGACACAAAACTTTACCACAAGTTGGTTGATATTTTCTGGAGATTTTGAGATTTTAGGTCAATTTTTGCGCTATTTCAAATATGAAGCTCACTGATATTGTCACAACCAACGACGCTCTATCGTCTTATCTATAAATAACTCACAGGCTGTAACAGGAGGTTCGCAGATGAGGGTTTTTGTAGCAGGGGCAACAGGAGCGATCGGTAGTCCGCTAATCGCACAATTGCTTGAGAAAGGACACCATGTTATTGCTTTAACCCGCTCTCTAGAAAAAGCACAAACTTTAGCCCAACAAGGTGTGGAACCTGCGATCGCAGATGTATTCGATGCGGATGCGGTTCAGGCTGCCATCAGCCGCGCTCAACCGGATGTGGTAATTGAACAACTCACTTCTCTGCCCAAAACCTACACCAACGAGTCGATGCAGGCAGCAGCAGCATTGAACGATCGCATCCGTCGAGAAGGCGGTGCTAATGTGCTGAAGGCTTCGCTGGCGGCTGGTGTACGTCGTTACCTGATGCAGTCGATCGGATTTTGGGCGGTTCCCGGTGCAGGATTGGCAGACGAGGAAACGCCCTTAGCCTTGGATGCCTCACCCGCAGTTGCAGACGGCACTCGCACGGTTAATGAGCTCGAACATCGCTTACTCACAACACCCAACATAGAAGGGATTGTCCTGCGTTATGGCTTCTTCTACGGCCCGGGTACTTGGTACGCTCCCGATGGCGATGTTGCCCAACAGGTGCGGCAGCAACAATTCCCGATCATCGGAAATGGCGAAGGGGTATGGTCGTGGATTCATATTGAGGATGCGGCGGCAGCGACAGTTGCGGCAGTTGATCGGGGTAATTCAGGCATTTATCTGATTGCGGACGATCGACCTTTAGAGGTGCGCGTGTGGCTCTCTGCTTATGCACAATGGCTAAATACTTTACCACCACCCCACGTATCGGTTGAGCAGGCTCTGCGTATCAGTGGCGCGGATGCTGTTTACTACGGCACTCAGATGAGAGGCGTATCGAATGCCAAAGCAAAACGCGAGCTAAATTTTCAGGCTCGACCCTTGGAATGGATGGTTAATGCAGCCGTTGCTCGTATCAGCTAACAATTTATGGGAGAAGCAAGATGAAGGTTGCTCAATATGGAACAACGATCGTAGTCATTCATGCGATCGCGCATGGACTACATGGCTTAGCGCACGAGCAAATCCCTGTTCCCCTTTCTCTCTTTCAGGCTGTATTTGTGGGTGTTGTGATTCTGCTGGCTCCCATCATTGCCGCCGTTTTACTATGGACACAGTTCTACCGCATCGGTAGCTGGCTATTGCTATATTCAATGGCGGTCTCGATAATGTTTGGGATCTACAATCATTACATCGTAATTAGCCCCGATCATGTTTCTCACGTTTCCTTTGTAGGCTGGGGTTTGCTTTTCCAGGTAACAGCTATCCTCACATTAATTGTGGATGGATTAGCGTGTTGGATTAGCATATCGGCATTGAAAGCTGTACCGCAAAACGAAAAGGTCTTATGAGTCCTCTCGATGACTTTAACCACTATCGTCCGATGCTGTTTTCGATCGCCTACCGGATGCTGGGTAGTGTGACCGATGGTGAGGATATGGTGCAAGAAACCTTTTTGCGCTGGCAGCAGACACCAAGCGAAACGGTGCGATCGGCAAAGACTTATTTAGCTACCATCATTACTCGTCTGTGCATCGATCATATGCGATCGGCTCGTGTCCGACGAGAAGAATACGTCGGCACCTGGCTACCGGAACCGATAATCACGCAACAATCTCATGATTCAACCGATCTGATGGAATTAGCAGACTCACTCTCGACGGCGTTTTTAGTCGTAATGGAGCGTTTATCTCCCCTTGAGCGGGCGGTTTTTCTGCTCCGCGATGTATTTGAATATGACTATGATGAAATTGGTCACATGGTCGGCAAGAGTCCCACCAACTGTCGCCAAATTCTCCGACGGGCGAAGCAACACCTTGCTGCTCAACGTCCGCGTTTTCCTGTTTCCAAGTCTCAACAGGAACAGATTAGATCTCACTTTTTAGATGCCTCCAGTAAGGGCGATTTGCAGGATTTGCTGCTGCTGTTGGCGAAAGATGTAACGTTTTGCTCAGATGGTGGTGGTCTGGTAGTTGCCGCCATCAAGCCACTACATGGGGCAATGAAAGTGGCTCGGTTTCTATTGGCAGTTCGTCGAAAATGGCTGCCTCATTCTGTTTCTCGTTTAGTTGAAATCAACGGACAGCCTGGCATTATCCAGTATCTGGATGGAAACATTCACAGCGTTACAACGTTTGAGATTGTCGGTGATTGTATCCAATCAATTTACAGCGTGCGGAATCCAGAAAAGCTAGAGCGGATTTGCAAAGATCTCTCTTTGGATCGGTAGTTGAGAGCGATCGTTTCTGTATAGTCATTTCATCAAGGTATTTACATCAAAAGTTTCAATCAACATTAGTTAACCAATACAATAATCAAAAGGAGCGATTATGTCTGACAAGAAAGCGTCAACGGACTACCCGATCCATGAATTTCTCGCAGAACGATGGAGTCCTTATGCCTTCCAAGATAGGCCGGTTTCGGAAGTCGATCTTCGTTCATTGTTCGAGGCGGCGCGATGGGCGGCATCTTCCTACAACGAGCAACCTTGGAGTTATATCGTTGCGACTAAGGATAACCCTGAGCATTTTCAACAACTCCTATCGTGTCTGGTTGAAGGAAATCAGGTTTGGGCAAAAGACGCTCCGGTTCTTGCTTTGGGGATTGTCAGCCTCAAATTTGCTCGGAATAACGAAGACAACCGGGCTGCGATTCACGATCTCGGAACTGCTACAGGCAATCTGGTAGTAGAGGCGACGGCACGGGGAATTTGTGTGCATCAGATGATCGGTATCCTTCCAGACAAGGCTCGCGAGCTCTTTAACATCCCTGAAGGTTCGGAGGCGTGGACGGGGATGGCGATCGGCTATCAGGGCGATCCAATGACACTCCCGGATGCTCTCAAGGAACGCGACTTGATGCCAAGGCAACGGAAACCCCTAGAGCAATTTGTATTCAGTGGAAAGTGGGGAAATGCCTCATCGCTGCTGAAGGAGTGACTCTTAAACAATTTTAGTGAATGAGGTAATGAAAGCCACTTTGCTATCAGCCTAATAGATCATTTTAATCAACACCTTCGCGACTGAGATCGAACTTACCGATCGGGTTGATCAGTGGGGGATCGCCATTTTAAGTTTGACTTTACTCCTATTGTCACAACCAACGATGCTGTTTCGTCTGATCTGTAAATAACTCACAAGGTTTAATAGGAATTTCACAGCCGATCGCGCTCGACAAATTGTTTCAAATATGAGCTAGCTCATTGAAGCAATTAGAAAGCTGTTGCACGATCAAAGTAGACAAACTGTCCCATCTCTCTCAACACATCACAGGAGATATTGACATGAATAACACCACAGTTTCCAACGATTCACCAGCAGCACCACCTGAAATTACGCTAATCCCAAATAATTCGCTGTTAACCGAAACGCCTGAAGAGGGGCGGCAATTAGCCGTGAAAATGGCGCGTCTGATTATCAAGCTGACTCAGCCTGATGAAGAAAAACGGTTACAACTGCGAGATGTTTATGGCAATGATGCCATGATGCTAATTGCAGTTGGGCAGACAGTTGCGACAGAGTTTGCCACAATCGCTGCTGCCAATAACTACTGGCGGAAGTAGTATTTCAAAATCGTTAAATCAATCATGTGTTCTGATTTTGAAGGAATATACAATGAAAATGTTGATTCGATTAATCGTCAGTTTTTTCGTGTTTATTGTGGATGTCGTGTATGGCGATCGCTCCTACGCTCGGTTTTATGTACTCGAAACGATCGCCCGCGTTCCTTATTTTTCCTATGTCTCAGTGCTGCATCTCTACGAGACGCTGGGTTTGTGGCGCAAAGCTGATTTGTTGAAAGTTCACTTTGCTGAAACCTGGAACGAATTACATCATTTGTTGATTATGGAATCACTGGGAGGCGATCGCATCTGGATCGATCGATTCATCGCTCAACACATTGCAGTGGCTTACTACTGGGTTGTCGTGCTGCTCTATATGCTGTTTCCCCAGTACGCCTACTACCTGATGGAGCTGATTGAAGATCATGCCTACCAAACCTATGACGACTACTTGAAAATCAATGAAGCAGAACTGAAAAGTCAACCTGCTCCCCAAGTCGCCATCAACTTCTATCGCGATGGCGATCTTTATATGTTTGACGAAGTTCAGACTACATCAAATCATGAATTTCGCCGTCCCAAGGTGGATGATTTATACGACGTGTTCGTGAACATCCGTGATGACGAACGCGAACACGTCAAAACAATGGTGGCACTCCAAAAACCAGAAGCGCGGCAAACCTTCAAAAGTCCCCATACCGTTTTTGAATTGATAGCTGCAAACACCGATAAAACTGGCTGATTTTTAAAATTGTTATGCACTTTGAAACAATTCGAGGTCAACGATTCCTGTTGTATTAGTTCTACAACACTCTTGAGAACCATGAACACACTACTGAAAATATCCGCGTTACTCCTTGCTCTGCCAATTAGTGTCTTAGCTAATTTTTCCTTACCTGCCTCTGCTGATTCTACTGCTAGCATCATCCTCAGTACGAAATGCCAGGGTGGTTACAATATCAATATTTGGCAGAATAAAACTTCCCGTGAACTGCTCTATCGCTCGACCAGTCCCAAAGGTAATTTAAGTTTGGGTAGAGGAACTGTGAAAGCGACAGAAGGTGTTCGAGTGTATAAATTTCGGAAGGGAAATTATGAATATTGGGTGTGGGATGGCACGTTGGATAGCCCGCAGTCGGGAACTTTAGAGGTGTATAAAAACAACAGAATCTTGATGCAGAAAGCTTGTACTAAAAGTTGAATGTTCTAGAAGGTTTTAGGCATAAAACAACACACAGGAGAATATCATGACAAACTATGACTACATTGTGATTGGTGCAGGTTCAGCAGGCTGCGTAGTCGCTAACCGTCTGACAGAAGACAGTGAAACAACCGTGTTGTTACTCGAAGCGGGCAATCGGGATACTAAACCAGAGATTCAAATCCCAGTGGAATGCCTACATTTGCTAGGCACTGAGGTGGACTGGGCATATTTCTCTGAACCAGAACCGTACCTGAATAATCGCAAAATCTTTTGTCCTCGTGGCAAAGTCTTGGGAGGCAGCAGTTCGATTAATTTCCTGATGTATATCCGAGGTAATCCTCACGACTACAATCACTGGCAGGAATTGGGTAATCCTGGTTGGAGTTACCAGGATTTACTGCCCTATTTCAAGAAATCTGAACACTCCTCACGCGGTGCCTCTGAATATCACGGTGTAGATGGCGAGTTGAGCGTGACTGATATCATTTCCCCTGCCGTCGTATCCCAGCGACTTGTAGACGCAGCGGTGGCACTGGGATATGACGACAATCCTGATTTCAACGGCAGACAGCAGGAAGGGACGGGACTATATCAGTACACGGTCAAGGATGGTAAACGGCACAGTACCGCTGCGGCATTTCTCTTACCGATTCTCAAGCGTCCCAATTTAACAACGACAACAGGCGCGTTAGTCACTCGATTGTTGTTTGAAGGAACCCGCACGGTTGGAGTCGAATACATACATGAAGGAACGTTGCACCAAGTCAGAGTTAACCAGGAAGTTATTTTAAGTGCTGGTGCGTTCGATTCGCCTAAGCTGCTGATGTTGTCCGGGATTGGGGATGCAGAATACTTGCAATCATTGGGTATTTCTGTCGTCGTTGATTTGCCAGGAGTTGGTCAGAACCTGCAAGATCATGTTGTAGTTCCTGTGCCATATGAGGCAATTCAGGATGTACACCCTGCCATTACCAGTAATGCGATCGCCGAAGCTGGATTGTTTGCACATAGTGAGGGGAATCAGGAGGTTACGCCAGATTTACAGCTAATCTTTGGCCCCATCCTGTGGCAACTTCCGGGCTATCCCAATTCTGGTGTAGGATTTACGGGTCTAATGATTTTGACGCATCCCGAAAATATTGGTAGTGTTAAGTTACGATCGCCCGATCCCAAAGATGCACCCATGATTCGGCTGAACTATCTGCAAAATCGATCGGATGTGCAGAAGCTGATTGAAGGCATTAAATTAATCCGCAAGTTATTTCAAACCAGTGCTTTTGATGAGTTTCGAGGCAGAGAAGTCGCGCCCGGTGCCGAGGTGACTAACGATGAAGCTCTCGAAGCTTATGTTCGGGAAACGTGTGGTACGGTGTTTCATCCTGTGGGCACTTGCAAAATGGGAACCGATCGAATGGCGGTTGTAGACCCCGAACTCCGGGTATATGGGGTTGAGGGGTTGCGTGTTGTGGATGCCTCAATCATGCCAACCCTGACGACGGGGAATACTAACGCGCCGACAATTGCGATCGGCGAAAAAGCAGTGGATTTAATCAAAGCCACAGGTTGTGTTTCACAGCAAACACATTTAGCAATTGCCAACTAAAAGGGAGCGCGAGCCGCGATCGGCTGGACGAAACTGGTTGATTCTAGACCTCATAATCACCTTGGGCATCGCATCTAGCTTTGCCCAATTTTACTTTTTCGCTTCCCACAATGAGCTAGCTCAAAGACATTGCAGGCAACAACTGTCAAAGTAAAGGTAGTTCAAGGTTATGAGGGTAACAATATGACTCTCACAAAAACAAAGACAACTTTATCTCAAGTAGAAATTCTCGCCAAACTCTACCTAGAAGGCAAGCCTGCCGAAATTTCTAAAGAAACCATCGCCCAACTCTGTGACTGGCTCATGGATGAGTTTCATCAATTGCCCTTAAATCTGCAATTTTCCGATTATATGCGTTATGACAACGCTAAAGAAATGTTTGGCGATATTGAAAAAGGTCATCTCTGGGTATCGGCCGAGAGTTATGATTCTGCTGTTTATCCTAATCCGATCTATGGCTTTATTTTCCAGGGAATGCACGATTATGACCACTACTTGACGGATAGCGACTTCAGCCTGGATGGGGAAATCGCGGCTTACCATTTCGCAACAAAACGTGTGCCGAGTTTAGATATCCAAAAGATTCTTTATTCGGAAATTGTACTGCGCTCGGCTGCCTATCTTTATTTAGGACATACAGCCGATCCCAAAATTGTTTTTCCGTATCACTCAAACAGGTGAAACATAATGCACCAGTCTCCTTGTTGTTCTTATCCATTGCTGGGACACGTTCAGCACCATGAAATTTGTTGGTTTTTTGCCCACTGTTGGGCCTTAGCGGGTGACAAGGCACCTCTAGTCTAAACAGGACAAAGGTTTGAGAGAATGGTAAGGTAAAAAAATAAGGA